>JAZADA010000036.1:0-23267 GCA_036124135.1 Planctomycetota bacterium
AAAATCGCCGCTAATCTGTACCGTCAAGGCACCGTAATCCAATGCCTGGGACAACTTCCCGTAGGAGATCTTTCCAGATCCTATAAAGATCACCGCTTTCATCAATCGAGTCACGGCACAGTACATGGCCAGCGAAGCACTGGTATTGCCGGTCGATGCACAAGCCGCTCGGCGAGCACCGATTGTACGAGCATGCGTAAAGGCAGCAGACATGCCATTGTCCTTAAAGCTACCGGACGGATTCATTCCCTCGTACTGTAAATGGAGGCAGCTTGGATTGAGCCCCACGAACTCCGCAACCGTATCGGCCTGCTGCAGCAAGGTTTGCCCCTCACCCACGGTCACCACGAAACGTGGCTCTGCGAAGGGCAGTAATTCATGAAATCGCCAAACACCGCTAAAACGGAGTGGATCATGCCGTTGGGCACCCAATTTCTCGAACTCGGCCAAACTGGTAGGAACGCGAGCTCGATCCCAGTCATAGGTAACATCAAGCAGTTCACCACATTTTCGACAGGCAACGTGCGCATCCGTCACATCATAGATCTCCCCACAATCGGGTGAGATACACTTCTGAAATGCAATATCGGTCACTGGAAGAACGCTAATCGCTTGTGCCCCTTGAACTTCGAACCACCAAAGGCCAACTCGTCGTGATCAGTCTAGGTAACCGCCTGCCAATCATCAAGAGACAACCACGCGTCCCGGCTTAGCCAGCGGTCTGCCAGCTTCCTGGACACTCTGGATGGATCTATTTACCTGGCTCGCATGCAACACAACAAGTCCTTATAAACAACTCCTAACCTACTGGAAAGAAAGAGGTTACCCAGACACAAAAAAGGATTTTCGCAAGGACTTTCAGTCAATTGACAGGTGACCAAACGAGACCTAGAATATGGGGCTCTCTGGAGGGGGCGGCCTAATCAACTGCCCAGGTGGTATCTCAGGTGCATGGTACGAGGGTGAGTCCGAGGCGATGACCAAGAAAAGTCACTTTAAGAAACCTGAAACGCGTGTCTACAAGGAACAATTGCTGTTTCTGCGGGCACGCTTACGTGGTGATGTTAATACCATGGCCGATGCCGCTTTGAAGAAAAAGCGTTCCGAGGCCGGTGGCGATCTATCCAGCATGCCCATCCACATGGCCGACGTGGGAAGTGATAACTTCGAGCAGGAATTCACCTTGAGCTTGATGGAATCCGGAGAAGAAACACTCGAGCAGATTGAAGATGCTCTTGAACGGATTGAAGACGGAGTTTATGGTGTCTGCGTCGAGTGTACCGGGAAAATCCCCAAGACCAGGCTTAATGCCATTCCCCACACTCCACACTGCGTTAAGTGTGCCAGTCAGCTTCAATCAGGCTAGTAGCTATCTGTGTTGAAGGTCCCTAAAAGCCGTTATGTGCTTTTCCTTGCCCTAGCGGGTATTGGTGCGTTGCTGGACCTATGGACCAAGACCTGGGCTTTCGGCTGGTTACCTCCGCCGACGCCAACCAACCTGGTCGACAACACTTACTGGATATGGCAGGATTTTGTCGCTATCCAGACCACCGTCAACCAGGGAGCCCTATTTGGCATGGGCCAGGGCCAGAGTTTCTGGTTTGCTATCCTATCCCTGGTCGCTGCCGTTGGGATCCTCTGCTGGCTATTCATCGCCGGAGCAGCTGAGGATCTACTGCTGACCATTTCGCTCGGCTCGGTCATGGGAGGAATCATCGGCAACCTCTACGATCGCCTGGGATGGTGGCACGCCGCCGATGTCTTTTCGGGGCACCAGTACGGTGTCCGCGACTGGATCCTGCTGACCTATCAAAATCACTATCATTGGCCGAACTTTAATATCGCTGACAGCCTCCTGATGCTTGGAGCCGGCCTGCTATTGTGGCATGCTTACACGCAACCGGAGCAATCCAAGCAACTCGAGTCCCCGGAATCAAACACCAAGTAACCCCTTCCCATGAACACTGTTTCTCCTAACCTCTCTGAGCGGCTGCAATTCGCCGTGGACATCGCACGCCAGGCGGGCGAGGTGACACTGAAGTACTTCCAGCAGGACAATTACGAGGTTGATCTAAAAGCCGACAACTCGCCGGTCACCATTGCTGACCAGCAAGCCGAACAACTGCTGCGAAACCAAATTGCGGCCCGTTTTCCTGAAGACGGCATTATTGGGGAAGAGTATGGGAAAACGGAAGGCAGTAACGATTACTGCTGGGTGCTGGATCCGATCGATGGGACGAAGTCTTTCATCAGCGGTGTCCCCCTCTACGGGACGCTGGTCGGAGTTTTGCACCAGCAACAGGGGGTGGTTGGTGTCATCTTCATGCCTGGGCTGGATGAAATGATTTATGCGGGCCAGGGACAGGGTGCCTGGTATCGACGAGGAACCGGCGAGCCACAACCCGCCCGAGTTTCCACAAGGGGAAGCCTTCAGGATGCCGTGGTTGTCACCACTCAGATTGATTCGTTTGCCAGCCGCCAGGCACAGCAGGCGTTCCACGATTTCGAAAAAGATGCTCGCATCACGCGTACCTGGGGAGATTGCTACGGCTACCTGCTGGTCGCCACAGGTCGTGCTGACATCATGATTGATCCGATCATGAACATCTGGGATGCGGCTGCGATACAGCCCATCCTGGAAGAAGCGGGAGGCACTTTCACGGACTGGCAGGGAGTCCCGTCAATTCATCAGGGAGAGGGCGTGGGAACCAACGGACACCTGCTGGAAGCAGCCTTGAAAATCACGGCTACTTACCCAGGGCCTTCTTGACCACGGTATCCAGGGCTTCCAGGCCCCGATCACGCTGGACCTCGTAGAACCCGACATGGTAATGAATCACTTTGGATTCCCGGTCCAATACCACGAACAACGGCAAGCGAGCTTCGGCAGCACGCGGGTCCCCCAGACGCTGCAGGTAACCTGCCGAATCAGCCATCACGGGATAACTCAAGTTCATGAACTCCACTAGCCGCTTAACGCCACGAATTGCGGCTGATCGCTGCTCTGGATCGGCCAATCGCAAGTCGGACGCCACCCCGTAAACCTTCAAGCCCTGCTTCTGATACTTCTGGTAAAGAAAGTCCAGGTACCCAACCTGGCCATAGGGGGCTTCCAGCGGCTTATCACGGTACTCCCAGAAATGCAGTACCACCACCGATTTTTTCAAACCATCCTCGGGGAACGGCTTTCCCTTCAGGCTTTGTAACGGGAGACTGTTTAACTGCTTCCCCATGGTTCGCTTGGTAATGGCAGCAATGGTCGTTTTGCGATCTTTCTGATTACTGGCATCTTTAGTGGCCAATTGGGCCACCTCGAACAGGGGTGTATCTCGCAAATCACGACGGATTTCCGGCAATGATCCACGCAACAGCTTCAGTTGCTGGTCACTCCAATCGTACTCGGCCTTACCTGGCTTGATTTCTAATTGCTCCCGCAACTTCCCCATGGTGCCAAAGGCTTGTCGCATCTGCTGCGATCCTGATTTGTCGAGTGGCCGTAATTCCGCAAGCGAAAATTGCAGGCGATGTTCCTTGCCCTGACCAAGCACAATGCGACTGTCAGCGGCCAAGACCAGTGGCTGCTCTTTCTCGACCCACAACGTTTGCTGTAATCCATAGTTATTAGAGACGGTTATTTCCCAACACGCGCGATTGAGAATCTTGGTCGACTTAATCACTTGAAAAGTATTCTTTCCTTCTTGCCAGCTCTTTCCGACATTGAGATTGTGATTGGTGCTGACCAATAAGGGAGGAAAATGAACAACACTTTTCCGTTCATCATGTGGGTGTAACAGGGCTGGCCAGCCGAGCTTGGCATCAAACGCTCTCCCATGTTGCCAATCGACCGCCCCAAACTGACTCGGCCAGGGCCATTGAGGACGCCCGGACTCCTGTAAAACCCAGTTCAAGGTCCAGTGAATGGGGGCATTGTTAGAAACAACTGCTTGGAATGTAAAAGGTTGCGGAGAATTCCCTTCTTCTTCCTTGCGAGGCACTAACGAACCGCGATACGTCGCGTGCCAGGATCCTTGGGCCATCCCCAGCTCCGCAAGAAGGCTCATTAGCATAAGTGCCAGGACACTCAACTCCAAACACCGAGGACGATTACGAAAAACTCGACTCTTGAGATTCATCTCCAGGCTCCCGCGGACCAATCGGACTTTCATAGAGCAGCAAGCCAGATTGTAGCTGTTCTCGAGCAATTGAGCGAGTCTGGGAGAGTAAACGAAGGGGCTACTTGGAGTTGCAGCCGAGTTTCCAGTCGCTATACTGGGAGTTTGACGTTACTGGATCGAGTAAGAGTCGTTCATGCGATTAGGTTAAAGGTGAGTGCCATGGCACGGGTTTGTGAAGTTTGTGGTAAACGGGCTCAGATGGGTAATTCCGTGGAGACGCGCGGAAAAGCGAAACGTCTAGGTGGTGTCGGTACCAAGATCACCGGGATCACACGCCGTAAATTCAAGCCCAACTTGCAGCGTATCAAGGTAACCACGGCTGGTGGTACCACGAAAACGAAGCGTGTCTGCACCCAGTGCATTCGCAGCGGCGCGGTCCGCAAGGCAGTTCGAAAACGTCCGTTCCAAGTGCCGGAAAAGACGTAGGGTAAATCGTAATCGCATCGAATGTCCGCGGGCCGAGTTGTGCCCAGCTGCGATGTGCCCAACTCTGGGCTGCCCCTGGTAAGCCAGCTTCGTTGGCTGCAGCGAGTAATTACGATTGGGAAACCTGATGAGTCTTTCACGACAAGATGTCGAAAAAATCTCCCTGCTGGCTCGCCTTCAGCTTACCGAAGAAGAACTGACGGTCATGACAGAGCAGTTAAGTCAAATCGTCCAATACGTCGATCAACTCTCGGAACTGGACACGGAGAACGTGGAACCGATGGCACATGCCGCGGAACTCTCTAACGTTTTTGCACCCGACCAGTCACGTCCCAGCCTGGATCGTGAAGATGCTCTAAGAAACGCTCCGAAACGCGACGATCAATGCTATCGTGTACCAGCGGTCCTGGGTGATTAGTGGTGGAATGAAGCTATGTCATCAATTCACACCAGGGCTACCGATTGGTTGAAACAACTGGAATCCGGAACCTGCACTTCCACAGAAATCACTCAACTCTACCTGGACCAGATCGAGCGCCATGATGGAACCATCCAGGCATTCCTGCACGTGGATCACGAAGCTGCACTGAAACAAGCTCGCGACATTGATAAACGTCGGCAGGCAGGCAAACCGGTCGGACGCCTCGGCGGATTACCGGTAGCCGTCAAGGACATCCTTTGTTCGCTTGACCAGCCCACGACCTGTGGCAGCAAGCAACTCGAGCACTTTCAACCACCCTACGATGCCACGGTGGTCGCCAGGTTAAAACAGGAAGACGCGGTACTGATCGGGCGAACCAACATGGATGAATTTGCCATGGGCAGTTCGACCGAAAATTCTGCCTTCCAATTAACCCGCAACCCCTGGGATGTCGAACGCATTCCGGGTGGCAGCAGCGGGGGCGCAGCCGCTTGCGTGGCTGCGGCCATGGCACCGCTGTCCATTGGCACCGATACCGGGGGGTCCATCCGACAACCTGCTGCTCTCTGCGGCGTCAGCGGCATGAAACCCACCTATGGACGCGTCAGCCGTTACGGCCTGGTGGCTTTTGCCAGCAGCCTGGACCAGGTCGGCCCCCTGGCCGGTAACGCCGAGGACCTGGCCCTGCTGATGGAAGTCCTCGCCGGCCACGACCCACTGGATTCGACCTCGGCTCCCGTGGATGTTCCTTCCTATACGGCAACGGTCCAGCAACCCCTGGAGGGTCTGCGGGTCGGCTGGATTCCTGAACAATTCCGGAGCGGCCTCGACCCGGAAATCGAAGCCGCCACGCAGGAAGCGCTGGACGTCTATCGTTCACTGGGAGCCAGCGTACAGGAAGTGGCCCTGCCACATGCCCGCTACGGTATCGCCACGTACTACATTATCGCGCCCTGTGAAGCATCTGGTAATCTTGCTCGCTATGATGGCGTGCACTACGGTTATCGCACGGATGAACAATCCATGCTGGCTGAACTTCGAGAGCAGCGGCTGGCTGCTGCGACCCCCACGGATGTCGAGAGCCCACTGGTTCGAATGTACCGCAAGACTCGTTCCGAGGGGTTTGGTTCGGAGGTCAAAAGACGCATCATGCTTGGCACCTATGCGCTCAGCAAGGGCTACTATGACGCGTATTACCTGAAGGCCCAAAAGGTACGACGCCTTATTCGTGATGACTACGACCAGGCTTTCCAAAAGGTGGACATCCTGCTCGGACCAGTCACCGCTTCACCGGCTTTTCGCATCGCTGAAAAAACAGATGACCCACTGGCTATGTACCTGGAAGATCTTTACACGGTCACGGCAAACCTGGCCGGCATCGCTGGGATTTCAATTCCCTGCGGATTCACCAGCGAGTCCCTACCCATTGGGCTGCAGTTGCAAGCATCACCATTCCAGGAAGAAAAACTTCTCCGGGCATCTTACATGTACCAGGCCGCCACCGACTGGCATTCCCGGAGGCCCGACCTGACATGAATGAACCGCTCTACCAGGTGATCATCGGACTGGAAGTCCACGTCCAGCTCAAGACAGAAAGCAAGCTCTTCTGTCGATGCAGTACGGATTTTGGGCAACCGCCGAACACCCAGACCTGTCCCGTTTGCATCGGGATGCCCGGCTCCCTGCCGGTCATGAATGAAAAGGCCTTCCAACTGGCGGTAAAAACAGCCATCGCGTTGGATTGCGAGATCCCTGAGTTCACCAAGTGGGATCGCAAGAATTATTACTACCCGGACCTGCCCAAGGGCTACCAGATCAGCCAATTCGACTTGCCGATGAGTTGTCGCGGCTCTCTCCACATCGAGGATCCCGAGGGTGCATTTGAACCCAAGGACGTGCGGATCACCCGGGCGCACCTGGAAGAAGATGCCGGCAAGAGCATGCATGATGAAGTCGCAGGCAAGGCCGACAGCAGTATTGACCTCAACCGTACAGGAACGCCCTTGCTGGAAATCGTCAGCGAACCAGACCTCCGGTCTGCGGCAGAGGCCAGGGCCTATCTCTCCGAGCTCAAGCTTCTGCTGACCTACCTGGACGTTTCTGACTGCAACATGCAGGAAGGTAGCTTACGCGTCGATGCCAACATCAATCTCCACCTGGAAAGCCCCGATGGAACCGTGGCCACGCCGATCGTGGAAATAAAGAACATGAATAGTTTCCGTGCCGTGGAACGCGCCTTGATCTATGAGGCCGGGCGGCAGTGGGATGTGTGGCAGGAAACGGGACAAAAACTGGGGGATGTCCCCAAGCAAACCAGGGGCTGGGATGACCAGGCTCAAATCACGCGCGGCCAACGGCACAAAGAAGAATCCAGCGATTACCGCTATTTCCCCGAACCGGACCTGGTTCCCGTCCGGGTCTCAGCTGAAGAGGTGGCGGCAATTCGAACGAACATCGGCGAATTGCCTGCCGCGATTCGAGAACGATTGGTCGCAGACCACGGTATCAGCAGCTACACATCGGAAGTACTGGTTAACCAGGGCAGGGGAGTGGTTGACTACTTCGTGCAGGTTGCTGAATCCTGTGGTGACGGCAAACTGGCTGGCAACTGGGTGCAACAGGAAGTCTTGCGAACGCTCAAGGAACAGGAAACACAGATCGAGGCTTTTCCCGTCGCCAGCAGTGAACTGGCAGAGTTACTAGGCCTGGTCCAACGGGGTGAACTGGACAGCTCACGAGGCAAGGAAGTCTTCGTGGAAATGGTTCAATCCGGAAAATCAGCAACCCAGGTCATGCAGGAAA
Source organism: Planctomycetota bacterium (assembly GCA_036124135.1). Taxonomy (GTDB): domain Bacteria; phylum Planctomycetota; class Planctomycetia; order Pirellulales; family Pirellulaceae; genus JAZADA01. The sequence continues at coordinate 7,825 of JAZADA010000036.1, forward strand.
AAGGAATGGAGAGTGTCGACGAGGATGAAGTAATCCAGCTATGCCAGACGCTGCTGGAAGAAAACCCCCAGGTCGTGGTTGATGTCCAGGGTGGCAAGCAACAGGCCGTGGGAGCACTGGTCGGCAAGGCCAAGCAACAGAACTCCAACATCAATCCCGGAAGTGTACGACAGATCCTGCTGGACCTGATCCAGAAGATGAGTTAATTCGGGTCAACGGCCTGGGTAGAAAAACGGCAGTGATACTGGTTTCCCGTCAGGACCATGATGGATGAATGATCTCCGTGTCAGCAACCCACCGATCATCACCTTAACTACTGACTTCGGTCCGGGAAGTTCCTACGTCGGCGAGATGAAGGGAGTCATCTACTCGATCCACCCGGACGTAACGCTGGTCGATGGGACACATGACATCTGCGCCCAGGACATCATGCAGGGAAGCTTTACCTGGAACCAGGTCAGCCAACATTTCCCCGCCGGGACCATCCACCTGGCCGTGGTTGACCCTGGGGTAGGAACTGATCGACGCCTGCTGCTGGTCGAAACGGAATCCCATTACCTGATCGCCCCGGACAACGGCCTGCTAAGCCAACTGCTGGCCAGGCAGGAGCCTCGCAGAATTCTTGTTCTGGACCGACCGGAATACTGGCGACATCCCGTCTCGGCAACCTTTCATGGCCGGGACATCATGGCTCCGGTAGCAGCTCACTTGAGCCTTGGGAAGTTGCCCGAACAACTCGGCACACTTACCGATGGACCACGGATTCTTGACCTTCCACCCGTGCGAGTTGGTGACGGTTCGCTTTCCGGCGAGGTTATTCATATTGATAGTTTTGGCAACCTGATCACCAATATCAGGCGTGCTGACTGGGATGCTGCCGGTGTACCTGACGATTGCCATGCCATTTGCTGTGGACAACAGGCCATTGGATTACAGCAGACGTATGAAAACACTAGCCCTGGCACAGCAACGATCCTGTTCGGTTCCAGCGATTATCTTGAATTCTCTCTAACCAACCAAAACGCTGCCCAACAACTGTCAGCCAAGGCAACCACACCCGTTGTTCTGAAGTGGTCTTGCTGAGGGTTCCAGCAAGGAGAGGGGTCGTTGGCGTAACCAAGGCGAACTCCTAGAATGACGCCTTATGGATGTTGCTTGATTGATAACAGGATCTACGAAATGAACAGGCGGATGGATAACCCGGCCGAAAATCATGACACTCCCAGCAGCAGTACCCTCCAGGATTGGGATCGTCACCACGTTTGGCATGCCTTTACGCAGATGGCGGAATATCAGCCACTGATCATCGAGCGTGCCGATGGCTGTACACTCTACGACATCGAGGGCAATGCATACCTGGATGGCGTCAGCAGCTTGTGGTGTAACGTTCATGGCCATCGCCATCCACACCTGGACAGGGCATTGATTCGGCAGCTCGAAAACGTTGCTCACGTGACGTCACTAGGCGCCTCGAATCCCACGACGATACGCCTGGCGGCAAAACTGGCTGAATTGTCACCGGGTCCGTTAGACCACGTCTTCTTCTGCAGCGACGGATCCTCGGCGGTCGAGGTCGCTGTCAAAATGGCGTTTCAATACTGGCAACAGCGTACTGACCCCAAGCCCGAGAAGCAACAGTTCGTCACCTTCCGGGACAGTTACCACGGTGACACACTGGGCAGCGTCAGCGTGGGTGGGATTGAGCGCTATCACGCTCTGTTTGAACCGTTGTTGTTCCAAACCTTTCAGTTACCCATTCCAGATACCTATCGCACCCCGGAGGGTATTTCTAACGAGGCACTCTGTGCTTATCACCTGGATCAACTTGAAGAACTGCTGTCAAAGCATCACGAAGAAATCGCTGCCGTTATCATTGAACCGTTAATCCAGGGAGCGGCTGGAATTGTCTTTCACCCGGACCAGTACCTGGCAGGTGTGCGCAAGCTGACACACCAGTACAACGTCCTCTTGATCGCAGACGAAGTAGCCGTCGGTTTTGGCCGAACCGGCACCCTCTTCGCCTGCGAGCAGGAAACCGTGACTCCTGACTTGCTCTGCCTGGGAAAAGGGCTAACCGGGGGCTACTTACCCATGTCCGCCACCCTCGCCACGGGTGAAATCTGGGAAGCGTTCCTGGGTGAGTACCGGACATCGAAAACCTTCTATCATGGCCATACCTACGGTGGAAACCCACTGGCTGCAGCAGTTGCGCTGGCAACCCTGGAGGTTTTTGAAGAGGAACAAACTCTATCGCAAATTCCTGGAAAATCGGACCACCTCGGCACCCTGCTGAATTCTCTCAGATCCTTGCCTCACGTGGGAGATGTCCGTCACCGGGGCCTGATTGCTGCCGTGGAACTGGTCCAGGATCCTGCGACCGGCCAACCTTTTCCCTGGGAAGACCAACGCGGCGCGCAGGTCTGTCGATTCGCGCTTGAACACGGAGTCTGGCTGCGGCCACTGGGTAATGTTATCGTGATCATGCCTCCGCTGAATATCAGTACTGAACAACTCGAACAAATCATTGCAGCCATCCGGGAAGGCATTCTCGCGATGGCAAGCGACTTGCCCGAATCGCTTTCCTCCAGTGGAAACGTATAGCACCCGCCATCACTTCCGTCTCTCCAGGTAATAACCATGTCTCGACACACGGATCGATTGCGTTATTTACTGTTGCAGGCCAGACGTCCGGAAGACCCGATGCGAGAACAGGAACGCACCTGTTTCCAAAAAGGATTGAACTGCCAGCCCACGCAACTCGACACCTGGGACCTGGTTCACCAGGAGACCGGGCATCCTCGCTGGACCAACTACGACGTGATCCTGCTCGGTGGCAGCGGAGATTATTCCGTGGTATCTGGTGGTCCCTGGCTCGAGCGCGTGGAGGAAACGATCCAGGAACTTTACGAACGAGCGATTCCCACGTTCGCTTCCTGCTGGGGATTCCAACTGATCAGCCAGGCTCTCGGCGGCAGCGTGATCACCAATCTAGACCAGGCTGAAATCGGAACGGTTGATCTACGATTAACCGAGGCAGGGCAATCAGACCCCGTGTTTGGCAGCTTGCCAATTTGCTTCCAGGCCCAGATGGGGCACCAGGACATCGTGACCTCGCTACCACCGGAAGCCGTCCTGTTGGCATCCACTGACCAGGTTCACCATGAAGCATTCTGTTTTCCGGACCGGGCCTGGTACGGTACACAGTTTCATCCCGAGTTAACACGGGCTGACCTCGTGGAACGACTTACCGAATACCCGGATTACGTCGAGCAGATTGCCGGCATTCCGCTGGCCGAGTTCCTGCCCAGGTGCCAGGAAACGCCGCAAGCCAATGCTCTCCTGACGCGTTTCGTGGACCAGTTAGTTTCTTGAAACAATCAACGGATCAAACCACGATCTGTTCACGACAAAGTCAGACCGCTATTGCGCAAGCGAGCGTGTTCCGTCGGGTGATCCTCCAATAGGATGGCCCGCGGGTAACGGTCGACTGGCACAGTTATAACCGTGCTTATACAGGTAGCCGCGTATATCTCGGAACTGTCGAAAGCTGTCCGGGTAAACCCAGACCGTAACAGTGCCTCGGTCCTGATCCTGCAGCGTAATCATTTCCAGGAACCTGGATCCCGGTTTCAGGGCAACAACCACCGACTCCCCGAGGTCTGGAGAAATGGGACGAAGCTCAAAATTTTCCAGTTCAACCCTGCGCTGCAAAACCGACCCCTGCCGCGTGTTGATCGCATTCTGTTTGTTTACCAGCGTATACTTCATCCGAAATCCCTCCACCGGCCCCAGCATCTGGGAAATACGGGAAGCATCCTTGAGTTTCCAGACATGACGTGGTGCATCCGCCTGCAACTGGGAGACCAATGTATCCCAGGGGATGTAGGCCAGGCGTCCACCCTTTAATTGAAAATGAATTTCACGTCCGAAGACGGTCTTCACCATGGGGGTTGGAAAATGTTCGATGATTTTTTTGGGGACGGACTTTCCATCCAGTGCCTGGCGTTCTCCCTGCAGTTTCTCCAGGGTCGACATCGACGCCATTACCTGGCTACGAATGTCAAATTCTTTCTGCTGCTGATCGGTCAACTGCTGTCGTTGTCCAGCCAACTCTTTTTCAACCTGGGTAACCATGGCCAATACCTTATCTCGCTCTCTCCGGCGAAAGGCAACCTCGAATTTCTGTCTGGCCAAGGACTTGTCCATCTGGTGAATGTCACTGGTCACAGCCTTGATCGCTAACCGGGGAGTCTCGACATCAATCTCCATGTTCTCATCCTGGCTTTCAATCACTTGCTCGGCCACGATGGCCTCGCGAGCACGTACCGCAACGACCATTACCAGGATGATCAAAATACCGACAAGGTTAGCCACGATATCAAGAAACGAATCCTGTCCTGGATCCTCGGCTGCCCTGGGTGGTGTGCGTCGCGTATACATGGCTTTTCCTACCGACTATCTCCTCTGAACCTCGACACCGCTCGACCCCAATAGTCTCTGGAGTGCTTTAAAGTGATCGTCTGCACCGGGACGCACTTCAACATTCAAGATGGGTTTCCAGTATCCACCAGCAACAGCAATCCCCCAGTTTTCCATGTAGGACCACAACGAGGCCACAAAGCTATCAAGGGATTCTGCGACGTTGCCCTGGGTTTGAGTCGTAAACGGTGCCAGACGCTCGTAACGTCCCGGCACGATAATCAATCGATCGGTAGTACAGATAACACGAACTGGACGCGAAACCCCCGTAACACCTGCCTGTTTTTTCGGTAACCCCCAACCAGGCTTACGTTGTCGTGACGGCAAGGCACTCCCGCCTTCACCATCACCGGCCCCCGGTACCTGCGTCGCACTTTGATCAAGGCCCTGCTGTTCTACCGATCGATGGGTATCCTTGAAATACTGGGACTCCCGGGACGAGCTTCCCTGCTGATAGTCGGGGTTCCGTCCCGCACCCCCGGCAGTCCCTCTTCCAAAGCCACGCCCTGATGTTGAATCGGTTGCTCCAGCTATTTCTGCCGCGGGCCGTTGTGAATTCGTCGGACGATATTCCCCGTTCCCGTGATCCTTAAAGCGACTGGGCATGGCCCGAGACAGGCTGACCTGCCGCTGCCTCGCTTCCTTGATGGTCTGCGATAAAAGCGTCTTCAGGTTTTCATCAGGCGCAGAGAACTGTAGTGGAACTCCCTCCTCGATTAATTCATAACCAAATTCGTCCTGCCAGGATTTCATGGCTTCCCGCGCCATGGCGTAGGTGTAGACCGCATCAGGCCGAACAAGCAACAGCGGATAGGGTTCCTCCTGTTGTACACCATTCTGGACGAGGTACTCACGGATGGTCCGCAGGCAGGCATCCAGTGGATTACCTGGGCCACCAGGGCCGTCAAGATCCTCGCGAGTCAGCTTAATTCCTCCCGGGTGAATCCAGATTCCGGAGCTCGTACATTCCAGGTAAATCGGCTGACGCCTGGTCCCCTGGTTTCCGTCGTAGACCACGATTGCGTAACCCCTGGAGGCTTTTTTCGCCTCCTCTCGAGCTGTCACCAGTTGCGCCTCGATGTCCTTGATTTGCTTCGCCAGTTCCTGTAACTGTGCCTGCCACTGTTGGGATTGATCAGCCCGCTGGTCCCGGAGTGCTTTCATGTCCAGGATCTTTCGTTGCGTCCGCTCCCAGTCACCCTGCAGTTGTCGCAAGTGTTTTTCCAGGTGGCTTAATTGCAGCCGTTGCTCTGCAAACTCCGTCTTTTTTGCTGCTCTCTGCTCTTCCAATACATCCTGTTGCCATCTCAGGTCCTCTGCCTGCAAGCGTTTTTCTTCCGCGGCTTCATCTTGCTGCTGGGAAAGAGCCTCATGCTGATCGGCAACCACCTCGGCGTGAACATGCGCCTGCTGAACGCCCAGGACCAGCAGCGCGATCAAGGCACCCATCGTGCAGATCAATACTGCCAGGAATGGAAACAACGATGGCGCCAGCGAAGAGCGAGGAGTTCTTCGTCGTCTCATGCAGCGTGCCCCTGTGCCGGGGTGTCATCCTTGCCATCGAGAACCACTCCTGGCTGCTGACTCGAACGTGTGTCCAGGCGAGTTGTCAGTAAGTGAATTGCAGCGGAAAGACTCATCACGGTATCTTCAAAGTTCCGAGACCCGGCCAGCAACTTCAGATTATCATTGAGCGCTGTTTCAAGTTTCACCACCTCGGCCGTGGCCTGCAACGTCCGTTCCAGCACCTCTCCATGTCGCACCATTTCCACCTGCTGTCCCTTTAACATGCGGGCATTGTCAGACAGGACCGTCTGCCATTGTTCCCAGCGATGCTGGGTCTTCTCCATGGCATCTCTTTCCATGGCTGCTAATGATCCCGCGTGTTGCTGAAGTGACTCAACCAACGATTTCTGTAATGCCGTTTCCAGTTGGGTTCCGGTACTGGACGTTAAATGGGTCCAACGCTGTTCTGCATCGACCATCGACTTCTGCCACAATTCCGCCTGCCGCTGCACCAGTTCGTCCATGTTCTGAACCAACAACTCCCCCATTCGCTGCACGGTTCCGAGCACCGGGTCCTTGCTGGCAGCCGACTGATGAAATCGTCCTACCAGTTGCTCCGCAGAACGATGATCGACAACCGTCAACAATTGGCTTTCAATACGATCAATCAGGAACTGAACAAACATCATGACAATGGCCAGGCTGAGTGCCAGTGCCGTCGTATCGAAGGCCACGTAAAGACCTGACAGCAAACCCTTCATGGCTTGCTGCAGATCCCCACCCAATTGCTGCGTTGCCAAATCACCTAACGCCTGCGTGATACCAATCACGGTACCCAGGAAACCCAGCATGGGAGTTGCCCAGATAATGATCCGGACCAGGGCATACGCATTATGCTGACGTTCGCGGTCCATGTCGGACAAGTATTTTAATTCGTCCCCCAGGTCTTCCGAGGAACCCGTCCGCTCCACGTGAAGCAGGGCATTCCCCAGGCGTTGGCCAAGATAGGAACCGCGAGCACCGGCTGGCAGACTTTCCAACTCAGCATTCAGGGCAGCACATTCTCCAATCGACTGTCCCGCGATCGGAATCGGCGAAAGCTGGAGTCTCCTGAGCCAGCAGAATTCCATCAGGACGGTTCCCAGCCGCAACAACAGCGCAGCCATTCCCACGAAAAACATTCCCGTGGCGACAAACGAAACCGGATGCACGGCGACATAACGCCGTACCAGTTCATTATCGAGAGGGCCTCGATAAACCCCTGCGTAAAAGAGGCTGCAAGCTGAAATCCCTACGACCAGTGGCCAGCCGAGGCTGCCAAAAATCGTAACCCATGAGTTGCGTGGCTTTGATGACGACAAACGATGGATCCTTACTCAAGCGCGCAAGATAAGACAATGTGCCGTTAAAATCGTCACAACCGCTACAGTTTAATGAGCAATTCTGAGAAAGCCGCCGACGAATTTAAAACTTTCGCCAACCCTGTGGGCGGGCCAGGTGCTAGCGGCTAGATGGCTTCCCTGGATAAATCGTAGAAAACCCCTAAACCGAAAAGTTAACCAAAGTCTCCCGGTCAGGCCATCCGATACAGTCTTCCATGCAACAAGCGAGTTGAACACGACACAACTGAAATCCCGGGGGGGAAACAAGTCCGGGCCTGGTTCTTCCCAGAACCACCCGGACTTACTTTTTGGACTGTCGTTAACTTGCCAGCTTAAGCGGACGACTGACCGTAGGTTGCAAAGCACCGTGGTGTTTCCCATAAATCGACCTGCACCACAGGGAAACCTTCTTTCGCAGTCACCTCGTAGATCAGCTTTGCAATGTTTTCTGCCGTTGGATTACTGTCAATCAGGAACATGGGCTCATTGAGTTTTTCCAGGAATTCAATTGCTGGATCCTCCTGGTGCAGGATCATGCGATGATCGAGATTCTCATCGATCCACTGACTGACAACCGTCTTGATATCCGAGAAATCCAGGACCATACCCCGGTCATCCAGTGTCTCGGAGGAAATCTTGATCACGGCGCGACCGTTATGGCCATGTAAATGGCGACATTTACCCTCGTAGTTCAGCAAACGGTGGCCATAACAAAAATCAATCTCGCGGGTAACGTGGTAGAGCATTTTCTCAGTCTATACCTCTGCGGGGGACAATGGAGCGAAGGAATCTTTAGGGCAGCATGAACCAGGCAGTCCACGAGCACGGTAAATCCCGGCATGGCCTCATGTTTAGACGGTTCCCCTGAACTCAACAAGGTCCCCGGAAAGACTATCTGCCGCCGGTTCTGCTCTTGCCGCTGGTTCAGAGGGTGGCTAAACTCCTGCCGCCTATTTTATTCTCCAGCACTGCGACGATTTACCGGCCGCCAGGAAATCGGCAAGCAAGAACTGATCTCCACCACAAATAACAACACAAAACGTTTCCAGTAATAGACTTATGTATTTCCGGGAGGTCTCTATGAGTTCCTCCGGATATCCTAATAACGCAACATAGGCAAAAGGAAGTGGAAAAATCCGGTGGCGCAAGGCCGGTAATCTCTTGAAACGAGTTAAGGTGCTTTTAGAATTAATCTTATGAGCTTTAGGTCCAGGCCTTTGGCAGAAAGGAGTCCGCCACGATGCGTGCAATGGTATGGAGCTTGTTAGTTAGTGTGAGTTTTGTTGCGGGTGCGGCGTTCGTTGGGCTTTCAGGTTCGCTAATTGCTCAAAATCCGGTCCGTCAACCGTTACAATCGGTACCAGGTAATCATTTAATTGCCTTGTCGTCAGATGTGGGAAATTCCGGACAACAGGTAACCTTGATCGATACGCAGCAACGCGTGATGGGGGTTTATCACATCGACCGCACATCGGGTGAAATATCACTCAAATGTGTCCGAAATACTCATTGGGACTTGTTAATGGACGAATTTAACGGAGTCAGCCCCTCACCCAGGGAAATCCGCTCATCGCTCCAGCGATAACGGTTTTGCGTGGTCCGAGTTATTGATCGTGGGGGAGCATGGCAATATGCCGATTGCATTAAATATCAATACTCGTGACGTTTGAATTCAGGAACACTAAAGATGGCTGACAATTTTCATACCCTGGACGAGGCCGCAAAATTACTCAACGTAACTCCGGAACAGTTGGGGGAAATGCGAGACAACGGTGAGATCCGTGGCTTCCGTGATGGATCCACCTGGAAATTCAAGACCAGCGAAGTCCAAAAGCTCATCGATCAATCGTCTGCCGGCAGTGATTCGTCAGACCTTGGCTTTGAAGACGAGGGGGACGATGAAGTCACCATGCTTGGTGAATCTCCTGATTTAGCTGCCATGCTGGATTCCATCGATGACGACGATGACTCCGAATCCAGTGCGGAACTGGGGGCTGCAGCGAGTTTACTGGTCAACGACTCCAGTTCCAGTGCCAGCGTGATTGGCGATTCGGAATCTGATTCACAGGAAAGTGATTTACAACTAGCCGATGACAGCAGTGCCTCTGCTGATGATGCCCACGTCCTGGATGACTCGGAGCTACTGCTTCAGCAAGAGGGTGGCACGGGAGAAATCGAGATCAACCAACAAGAGGATGATTTCGCCTTTGACTCAAGCGAACTGGACGACAGCAGCGCTGACATGGACCTGAGCGATGATGACTTTGCCCTCAGTGATGATGACCTGGTATTAAGCAATTCAGATAGCGCCGGCAACAGCGATATCACCTTGGGTTCCGGCGACAGCGGCATCAACCTGACCAGTCCTTCAGACAGCGGCATTTCACTCGACGAGGAGCCGATGGAACTGGCCGGTGGATCTTCTTCAGCATTGGGACTTCCCGAAGAAGACAGCGGACTCTCCCTGGGTGACGACCTCTCTGACTCCGAAGATTTCGCGGACCTCCAGAAGGATGATGAATTCCTGCTCTCTCCTTCGGACGAAGGTTTTGGAGACAGCTCTGACAGTGGCTCCCAGGTGATCGCGCTTTCTGACTCCCAGGCCTTTGATGAAGATGCGGCAACGATGATTGCGGATCGCATGTTCGAAGAAGATCCTCTCGATGCCGGCATGTTGCTGGAAGAAGAAAACCCCATGGATGCCGGGGAAGCAATGGGACTCGGAGACGAAATGGATCCCACGCTGGCAGCCACGGCGGTCGGTTTTCAGCAAGAAGTCCTCGCACCCATCCAGGCCGTTGAGGCACCTTACTCGGTCTGGAACTTGATGGGACTCTCCTGCGTGCTGATCCTGCTGGTCCTGACCGGCATCTCGATGACCGACGTGGTCCGCAGCATGTGGAGTTGGCAGGAGCCCTACGAGGTCTCCAACTCGGTCATGAACATGTTTGTCAGCCTCTACGAGGCAATTCGTGACATGGTCGGATAAGGGCACCTCAACAGGAGCCGCTGGGCAGGTTTTCTTTCCTGGCCAACTTCCCTTACCTGCAGGACGTTCCAGGCTATTTCAAGCTGTTTTCTGTACGCTAAAGAACTTAGCCTCCTTTATCTCGGGTATTGCGCTAGAGTATAATTGGTCCTTGTCTAAACGGTTGACTAACGCTTAATTTGCAGATGTATTTCGAGTGAACCGGTCAGTCCTTTTGGACGTATGGCAACCAACTTTCGCTTCGCCGTCCCCACCTGTTGACTGGACTTCGCTTTCAGTTTCTCGAACGCATGGCACATCCAAAACTCGTCACACCTGACCAGCCACTTCCGACACGTTGCTTGCTGCGCACCTACGAAATGTGTGCGTCGTTGCGCCTGGCCGTGATCCTGATTTTTTCGCTGGCTGGAACCCTGGCCTATGCAACTTTTGTCGAGGCAGCCTATGGCACAGCCGCAGTCCAGTTTTTCATCTACCAGACGTGGTGGTTCAATGCACTCAATGCGATGCTGGCTATCAACATCTTTTGCGCTGCCGCTATCCGTTTCCCCTGGCAACGCCATCAAACCGGCTTCGTGATTACACACATCGGTTTATTGACCTTGCTGTTTGGAGCCTTGATCGGTCGTTTCCGTGGCATCGATGCGCAAATCCCTATTTACGAAGACCAGTCCGGCCAATATGCCTTTGATGGCAGTAACCTACGTTTTGATATCAGCGTCCGTGACACGGACGCTGATACAGAGGATTCCACTGCCGTCCAGGTCCACCCGGTTCCTTTTCCCTGCAGTCCTTTTAACTGGGACGATTTCAACCATCTCTTTAGATTTAGGCAACCTGACGACGAGACCCAGCTCTCACGGGTTTCCACACCCGCCCGACTCGGCTGGAAAATGCTTCGTTCGGCAACTGGAATGGTGTTCAAGCTCGCCAGTAAGACGTCTCCAAACGAAGTCGTCTTTGATGAGGACGATATCAAGCTGGAGGTGGTTGACTTTTACAGTGACTCCAAGGAAATATCCGTTCCCAACCTGAAATTCAAAATGAGCTTGCCGGCAGCGACCAAGATTGGACCCGATGGAAAACCGGTCAAAGGGCCCGTGCGTTGGGTCCCCGTAGAACTCAAGATGGACGCCAGGCAAATCCAGCCCCAGTATCCCCTTGGCCTGGGCGACAGCCAAATGCTCGGTGGCGGGCGCGTCATTTTCACCATGGCGGGTTCTGCAGCCCATACCAAGGCCTTCCTGGCAAGCGGTCCGGAGGGTGCGATCAGCCCCAAGGGACAAGTTGTCCTGTTCGTCGACGGTTCGGTCCACCTATTGAATGTCAGTGAATCGTTGGAGAAAGGTCGACAGCCCCTGAAAAATAGTTCTTTCCAGGTGGAAGTCACCGAATACTGGAACGCCTGGAAACAGAATGAGAATGCGGGGGCTGATCAACTGCAATGGGCCAACGATACAGCCATTACCACTCCTCAAAGCCCCGTGGTCGTCGTGTCTGTCTTTGATAAGGACAACACGCAGCTAAGCCAGCTTGTCTTCTTTGCCAACAACCCGGAAGGCAATATCCAGGATCACGAGAACGAGATTTATGGCGACCTGTGGTTTGACTTCTCACAACTAAAGCAACAGGAAGCCAGTCGTATCGGTGCTGGGGATCGCCTGGAATTCTTCCAGTCTCATGATCACAAGCTTTATTATCGCTACTGGAAACGGGCAGAAAAAAGGCTGGTGTTCACACAAGAAGTACCACTCGAGGGTACGGCAGAAACAGCCGTCAACGCCTTTCGCATGCCGATTGCTCAACTCAAGCTTTATGTCACCGACTTTAATCCGGCTGACAAGCCCGGCAGAAAAACGTTATCACTTCCTTTCGACCGCAGCAAAACACTCGTCCAGAATCGTTCCGTGGCAAAACTTCGCCTGACCGTAAACGATCAATCGAAGGAAGAGTGGGTTCGTATCTTCGTGGGAACCCCAGACGAAACACCGCGTACCGACCAGGTCCTGGAAGTCAGCTCACAAGGTCGCACGGTATCGGTCAGCATGCCTACCAAGGCAATTGACATTGGCTTCCGTATTCGCCTGAAAAATTTTGAACGCAAGCTGGACCCTGGTACCAGCCAGGCCTCTCATTTTTCCAGCTGGGTCGATTTCCTGGATCGACAGATTCAATCTCGCATTCAGTTTTACGACATCAAGGAGAACCAGGTTTCCGAATTACAAGTTCCCTGCAACATGTTACCTTCGGATAAAACACTGGAAACCAGCGAGCTTGGACTCCAGGGACAACTGGCCATATCGCCTCAGGACAACCAGCTCCTCTGGACCGACCCGCTCAATGCACGGTTACAGCGACTGCCACTTGGCAAGCTGAACGATGCCAAGCCGGCCACACTCACCCTGGAACAAGCGCAGGTCACACCCCATCCTGGCGTCCCCGGTTCGCAAGGAACCCAAAGCGTAAAACTCTCTCGCCCCCTGGCCCTGGCCGTTCACCCCGTGAGTTCAGCGATTTACTGGGTCGATCAACAACAGTTCCATGGCGGCCAGGTAACCCTGCTCTACGAATCTCAACCGGACGGTAAGAACGTTCGATTGTTACTACAAAGCAATGATGCCAGTCTCGACAGCCTGGCCATCGCTCCTTCCTTGCAGAAAATCTACTGGACAGATAAACGCCGAGGACGGATTGGTCGTTGCAACCTGGATGGGACCGAGCAGGAAGCACGATTCATGACCGGTCTCAACCGACCCGCGCACCTGGTCATGGACCAGGACGCCAAGACACTCTACTGGAGCGAGGTCAACCAAGGGCATGCCACGAGTCGTCGCGCTGGCCTGGATGACAAGAAGCCCGCGACCGTGGTAGACGTACGTGGCAATCCCGGTACACGGCTTCAGGAACAAGGTTCCGTGTCAGCCGGCGAACAACAGCTGGTTGCTGAACAGCATGTTATTCGCGGATTGGCCGTGGACCCGAAGGGGAAGAAGCTTTACTGGATCCAGGCCGAGGAACATCCTGCTGGCTATATCGGCCAACATTCCCAGCAGGTTCCGGAAACCTCTCACCTGATGACCAGTAGCCTGATTGGCTTTAAGCCGACGGCCCTGAAGGTGCCAGGACTTAACCAGGCCAGCAGCCTGGTTTTTGACCAGCAACGCCAGGCGCTTTACTGGAACCAAGCGGCCTCTTATCGCCACGATATCTACATCACCATGAATGCTCCGGTTGAGTTCTCCAACCCGGTCACGGGCGCGACCTATCGACTTTTCCAGGAAAGCTTCAATGGCCCCTGGAAACCGGGAAGCCTGGAATATGAGCAGATGGTTTTACCAACTTCCGAGAAAGAAGAACTGTACCTGTCAGTTTTGACCGTCAATGCGGATCCTGGACGCTGGATTCGCAACCTGGGCTGCTTATTAGTCGTACTGGGAATTGCTACGATGTTCTACATGCGAGCTTACTTTTTCAAGCCACGTCGCAGGAAAGAAACCAGGACATCGGAGCAATCACTGAACGTAAACCCTGAGCCAGCAGAAATATCTTAACACCATGAAAAGCAAAATTTTCCGTTCCTTGCTGCAGACCATCCTGGTCATTGCGACATTGCCTGCCCTGAACCTGCAGGCTGCGGATGGGTCTGCCGATCTCGCCGTCAACGTTGACACATTGCGACACATCCCGGTATTCCACAAGGGTCGCATTCAACCGTTCGACACGTTTGCCAATATCATCATGGCCGAGGTTTGCGAACGTCCCAAGAAACGCAACGTAAAGCTAAAACTTACTGGCTACCTGGACGACCAACAACTGGGGGACAAAAAGTATGCAGCGGCCGTCGAATTATTTCCTGCCGGCGCGGAACGAAGCTGGGACGGTGCTGAACTTATTTTCAGCTGGCTTGTCGAATCAGAGAAATGGGAAGACGTTCCCTTTATCTACGCTCCACACCCGGACCTGAGAAAACTGCTGGGGGTGCCTGTCCAGCACATGAAGCTCAAATATGTCTCGCCGCGACAGGTTGTTGAGTCCGAGGGACTCCAGGAACATGTGCAGTCGATTTCGGACCGTACGGCGGAAGCACGCCAGGCAGAGGAAAAACTCGTGCCTACGCTACTCGATGAACAGGTCCAAAAACTGATCGATCGCTACCAGGTTTACCGGACGATCACGTTCGATGCCAGCAAACCACTGACGCTTGGCCCGCTACTGACCGCTGGTTCACGTAACGCATTCATGATGAAGGCAGAACTGGTGGCGAGACTACTGCAGGACACCTCGACCGAGGGTCGCACCTTTCACAGCATGCTGCAGATTTTCGCCGAAGCACCTGGAGACGGTGAAATCAAGACGGTCTGCCAGGCGACGTTGCAATCCGTCCAGGCCCTCTTCCAGACAGCCGACCTGCTACGCCGCATGGGAATGTTGGCCGCTGAATCCGGGGAACAGGACGCGAGCGAAGGTGTCTCGCTGGAACTGGCATCTCGGAACGCCCGAGATTTCGTGCAAGCCACCGAGAAACTCGATGCACTTTTCCAGAACCAGAAAACGAACGTGGACAATCAATTCGGTGAGATGACCTCGCAGCAACAGGAAAACCTGACCAAGATCTTCCGAGAAATGATCTCCAAGTCCAAGGAATTAAAACGGCTGGCAGGGGAAACCCAGTTGGCACTCTATTACTGTACACACCAGAATCAAAGTAAATCTCACAAGACCTTCCAGAGCCCAATGGTCATCCCGGCCCTCAACGCGGCGGCCCTGGACAAGAACCGGGACATTCGGAATTCGTCGCAGCCATGGCTCAGCCTGCAGACGATTATTCATTCCGATGACATCATGCAGGCCTACCCGCAGTCCGCTGTTCGCAAGGTACGTACTGCCTGGGAAAAGGCTTCCAATACTTATCGAGACCGCAAAAAGTCATCCCGCTCGAAGGATTTCCTGGCAGCCCAAAAATCCCTGAAATCATCACTAACGTCTCTTGGTAAATCACTGGAAAACCAACGACTGGAGTTGGTCAAGAAACAATTGGCTCCGCATCAACGTGACAGTGATTTAATCAGCTACACGACCTATCCTGC
>JAZADA010000037.1:0-4087 GCA_036124135.1 Planctomycetota bacterium
GGCGCAGTGCAGAGGAGGGAGTTGCCAGTTTCCCACGGGTCGAAGCGGAGCGACTGCAACGTCCTTACGGGGGAATCATATGTATCGGTCGATCCGGAGCCTTGCAATTACAGCAACGAGGTGCACTCAAGGGGGCCGGAAAGTGGACACACCAGTATGCCAATGCCGCGAATACACTCAACAGTGACGATACCCTCCTGCAGGGTCGCCTCGGTATGTTGTGGTTCCGCGACGTGGATTTCGATGTGCCCCAGCGCCATGGGCGAGCACCATCCCCGTTGTTTGACCAGGGCCGCCTGTTTCACCAGGGCCTGAACGGAATCGTTGCGGTGAATGCCTACAATGGCAGGGAACTCTGGCGCAAGAGCATTCCTGGACTGCTGAAAGCTTACAACGGTGATGAGTTGATGGGTGTCTCGGGTACCAACAGTAATTTTTGTGTTCATGACGGCGCGGTCTATATCCGTGATGAGGGCCAGGTCCTGCGGCTTGATGCTGGAACCGGTGAACTCCTGAACGAATTCAAGCCACCAGTTGACCAGGATGGAAAACCAACCCGCTGGGGATATATCGCCTGTGTCAATGGAATTCTCTATGGCACGGTGGCAAATACCAAGCACATTGTTACGTATCGTTACGTTGCCCGGGGGGGTGACATGTCTCGACTGCTGACCGAATCCTCGAGCTTGTTCGCCATGAATGCCAAGACCGGTAAATTACTCTGGCACTACAAGGCCCAGGACTCGATTCGACATAATGCAATTGCCATCGACGATGAGAAAGTATGCCTGATTGATCGACCGCTGGCCGTTTTCGACCAGGAGAAAAAACCCAAGACCAAAGAGCATGCAACGGGCAAGCTGTTGGCCATGGATTCCAAGACCGGTCGCGTGATCTGGGAACGTAAAGATGATGTCTATGGAACGGTCCTGGCATTCAGCAAGGAACACAAGGCACTAATGATGAGCTACCAGCCGACACGGTTCCGGCTGGATTCAGAAGTTGGTGGCCGCATCTCGGTCTTTGACTTGTACGAAGGACGTCCTCTCTGGGAAGTGAAAGCCAACTACCAGTCGCGCCCCATGATCAATGATCGTACGATTTACGCCCAGGGCGGCGCCTGGGACCTGTTGACGGGAAAACCGCAACCGTTCAATTTCAAACGATCCTACGGTTGTGGCATCCTGGCTGGCTCTCGCAACATGATGTTGTTTCGCTCCGCCACGCTTGGTTACTTTGACCTGGAGAAAAATAATGCCATCGAGAACTATGGTGGAATGCGGCCTGGTTGTTGGGTCAACGCACTTCCAGTCGGGGGAGTCGTGCTGGTGCCGGATGCGTCCGCTGGCTGTCGTTGTAGTTACCTGAACCGGGCCTGGATTGCCCTCGATAGTCAACCCGAATAGGGGTGGGGCGCAGGGGAGATTTTGGAAGCGGAGCTAGGAACCAGCAGGTTCGCTTCTCGCTTCTACCTGGAAACGTACCTGCACGGGCTGCGAGCAACGATCCTGTAGTCGTATCTCAAAGCGTGCCCCGTAAATCTGGGATTCGGCTACCTTGATGCGACATGTCGGCCCATCCAGTTGGTTGCACTCCATGGATGGTGGGTGTTGCAGCGGTGGACAGAAAGCCAGGTGGACGGTCTGCGTTCGTTGGCCCGCCTCGAAGTCAGCCTGGGTTGCAGCAAAAATCAGTTCGCTCCCATCCTCCTGTAAACTCCGCGTCATTTGCTGGGTCAGGGCGCCGGCGGGAGTATCCATGAACGTATCGCTGACCTCCGGCTCAGCCAGATCCAGGAGAGCAGGTTGAGACGGGGTGGGCTGGGTATCTATTCGGTCATCAGATCGTTGGCTTCGTCGGGTAATCAACAGAGCGAGGATCCAGGTAATTTCGCTGGTCCCCAGGAAACCCCACATCGCCCACAGTGCGGTCTGCGATGATCCGGGAACTTTGCCGACGCTTAGCGTCACGAGTGTTGCCAGCAATAACGGCAGCATCCACTCCACGTAACCCGCTGGTTTGATAGGATGATTTGCAAACCGTTGCCAGTGGGTTCCATGAAACCAGGCAAAAAGAACCGAGAGTAAACCGCCCAGGGCAACCAGGCCTCCAGCTGGAACCGGTTGAGTCAACATCCCGGCACGTTGACGAGTGAGCAGGATCAGGAACAGCAACAGGAATAATCCCAGCGTGACCCGTACGAGGTAACGACTAAGCGCGCTGGCCAACTCAGTTGAACTGGTCGGTGCCAGGGAGACGAAAGTGCCAGTTCGCGAAACCATCCTGGATTCTCGCAACACGTGAATTCAATTGCCAGGCAACCACGCGTGTTACCTGCAGCAACGAGTCTTCTTTTCGTTTGTCACACAAGGTGCTGCAATCAGGTGGCAGCACTGACACCAAGGGCCTCTGCCAGTTCGGCAGCGCGATCCGTTGCTTCCCAGGCAAACTCTGCTTCGCTGCGCCCAAAATGTCCACCGGCGGCTGTTTTCTGGTAAATCGGTCGTCGCAGGTCCAGGTACTCGATGATTCCACTGGGACTTAACGGGAAGAAGGTCTGTACCACTTCCTGGATCCGCGTATCGTCCTGGGTTCCGGTCCCCTGCGTATCGACATGCACGCTCACAGGCTCTGAAACACCAATGGCATAGGCGAGCTGTACTTCACAACGTTCTGCCAGGTTCGCGGCCACGATATTCTTGGCGACGTGTCGAGCCATGTAAGCCGCGCTGCGGTCAACCTTGGTGGGATCTTTTCCACTGAATGCTCCGCCACCATGACGGCCCCAGCCGCCGTAGGTGTCAACGATGATCTTGCGTCCTGTTAAACCACAGTCACCGTAAGGACCTCCACGCACGAATCGCCCGGTGGGATTGATATGGTAAGTGATATCACTTTTGATCAATTCGGGGGGCAGGATCGGCGTGATGATGTTTTCGATGATGAAGGATTGAATTTCTTCGTGAGTTACGTCTTCAGAATGTTGCGTGGAGACGACCACGGTATCGATGCGAACGGGAGTATTTCCATCGTACTCAACCGTCACCTGGCTCTTGCTGTCCGGACGCAACCAGTCCACTTCTTTCTGGAATCTCGCCTGGTTCAATCGATCGAGAATCCGGTGCGACAGGGCGATCGGCAGGGGCATTAGTTCCGGCGTATCACTGCACGCAAAGCCAAACATTAATCCCTGGTCGCCAGCCCCAATGGATTTCTCGGTTTCCGCGTTCTCGTCGACTCCCTGGGCAATATCTGCGCTTTGCTTGTCGATATAAACCTGGACTTCACATTCGTCGGCCGAGATGCCTGTATCGACGTCCGTGTAACCGACCTCTCGCATCACCTGGCGGGCAACGGCCTCGTAATCCACGGTCGCCTCGCTGGAGATCTCTCCCGAGATGATGACGCGGCCTGTCGTGGTCATGGTTTCACAGGCGACACGACTTAAAGGATCCTGTGCAATTAAAGCATCCAGGATGGCATCCGATATTTGATCTGCAAGCTTGTCCGGATGACCCATGCTGACCGATTCACTGGTAAACAGATAATTCCCGACTGCCACGGCATTGACCCTCTTAGATGGTGATTAAATAACAGAAGTGAGCCTGCAGGATGTCCTTGCAGCTACTTTTCAACAGACGTTGATTATAGCCATATAAGAAGTTAGTCGACAACCGCTTGACGGTCCTGTGCTGTGAAGTTGTTTCCCTGCTTGGAAGAAGTTCGTGGTCCGCAGCAGCAGCGATGGGCAGTTCCTAGGAGCGATTCAGTGATTCCAGCAGTTGTAACGTGCGCTCCGTGGCACCGTCCTGGCTGGCTACCAGTTGCTGAGCTCGTTCTCCGAGTTGCTGGCAGGCAGTTGGGTCGTCCAGGCATTGCTGGACAAAAGCCTGTAACTCGGCTTCGTCGTGGACCACCACGGCTGCTTCTTGGTGTAGTAACATTTCCACGATGTCACGAAAATTATGAGTGTGAGGACCGAAGCAAACGGCAGCTCCATAGCCAGCAGGTTCGATCATGTTCTGGCCACCTCGTTTTCCCAGGCTGCCTCCAACAAAGGCGATACGGGCGGTCCCCCACCAGGCAG
>JAZADA010000038.1:0-4384 GCA_036124135.1 Planctomycetota bacterium
TAATCCTGGGTGTCCGCCCAAATTCACCCGCTGCCAGCACAGCGGTCGATGACAAGCGTCCCTTTTCCTCCAGTCGAGCCAGCAACGCAGCCAGGCCACGATCGAATGGTGCCAGCAACTTCCTCAACCGCGGAAAGTTGTCCAAATGGGTATCAAAGTCGAACTCGGCCGGTCGCAATCGCACGGTGACGAAATGAACACCTGCCTCAATCAAACGCGCGGCTAACAACAAGGATTGCCCAAATTCATGTTTCCCAAACCGATCACTTTCCGATTCCTTTTCTTCGGCAAGGTCGAAGGCGGCACGCGTCTGGGGTGAACTGATAATATCGAATGCCTGTGCCGCGAAACGATTCATCCCGCGAACCTGATCATCCAACTGTTCAAAACCGCGAAAGGCCGTATCGAGATCATCTCGAAGCTGTTTCTGGGACCGATATTTTGCGATGGAAAGCCCGTCTTCCAGGGTCACCCCTCGAACCGAGTAAGGGAAACCGTGTCGCGGCTTAGCCGCTGTCAGAGGGCTGTACTGCGACCCAAGGTACCCGGGCCCCACGAAGGACTCGTCGATCGAGACGTAGGTTGGCAGGTTCGGAGCGGACGGATACTCGTGGCTGACCACGCTGCCGTACTCCGGGTATTGCACCGTCTGCGAGGACTTATTTCCGGTAAGAAGGTATTTCTTGGCCAGCCCGTGATCGGCAACGTTATGCGTGATTCCACGAATAACGGCGTACTGGTCGGCACGCCTGGCCAACCGGGGCAAATGTTCACAGATCTCCACTCCACCCACGCTGGTCTTGATCGGTTTGAACTCGCCCCGCACTTCCACCGGGGCCTCGGGTTTCAGGTCGAACGTATCCTGGTGTGATGGCGCCCCTTCCATGAAGATGAAGATTACCGAACGCATCGACTTCTGCCCACCGTCCGCCGCTCGCAGCCCAAGGTACTGGGAGAGCGTGAGTGCGCTGCCCAGGGCACCCACCCGGATCATCTCTCGGCGATTCATGGAACGCTGCATCTACAGTAACTCCCTACCTGCTACGGACGTCTATCCTCTAACCCCAATCAGTGATTGAGCAAATACTCTTTACTGTTCATCATAGCCCACAGCAGGTCCTGGATCCCTTCACTGACCTGCTTGACTGACTCCAGGTGCTGCACTGCACGTTCGATCTCCTGGTCGGTCGGCAGCCGATTTACGGATCTCAACCAGACCTGCTCGATGAGATTCCGCCGATCCAGCGGTTTTCCCTCTTCCTCCGCTTCCTCGATCTCGATAATCCAGCCACTTTCAGCCAGTCGCATCCGGACCAACGGATCGTTCTGAACAAAGATCGCCTGGAGTAATGTCGGCTCGTTGACCCGCTCGCAATCACAATTGATGGAGCGATCCGGCTTCCCAAAGACCCGCATCGCATGGGTACCCGCCATTCGCATCGACAGATGGCCGGATGCCCGTCGTTGCAGGTTCGTCCGCACCTCGGCAAGTTCATCCCCGGCTGCGGTCGATTGCTTCATTGCATCATAGATCACCTCGGCCGGAATACGACGAGGAATGGCTCGGCTGAAATTACGACGATCCTGCTGGTTCGTGGCATTCGGTTTCCAGGACCTCTGGTACGCCTGGCTCCGGGTTATCTGTCGATGCAACCATTTCATATCATACCCGGCTTCTACGAAGCCCTCGGTTAACCAGTCTAGCAAGGCCGGGTTACTGGGCGGATTGGCGGGAGTAAACTGGTCCGGCGGATCCACGATACCGACATGAAAATAACCTGCCCACACCCGGTTCACGAAGGCGCGGGCAAACCACGGATTATCACGGTCACGCATCCATTGCATCACCGGCTTACGAGGATCGTCACCCGGTCCCAATTGCACCACGTGACTCCTCAACAGCAGAAGATCCTTGGTTTGCCGAGAGGATACTGACCGCTTACTCCTGGTAACTCCCTCGAAGAAAAGCGAAAAGTCGCTGAAATCGGCCTGGGTCCAGCGATCGAACGGATGCTTGTGACATTCAGCACACTGCAATTGGATTCCCAGGAAGGCGTGCGCCACGGACATGGCCGTATCCTTGGGTTCCTTCAGGCTCTGGCGTGTCCAAAACGTCGGCATTCCCTCGCCGCGACCTGTCAGGTCCGCCAACATGATTCCTTCAACAAGCTTGTCGTAGGGTTCATTCCGCCGAACGCGCTCGTAGATCCAGTCATACCACTGCGAGGCCTGCACGTACCCCGCCTCCGTGGCAACCTCCAGCAATCCCTTGATCGAAGCTGGGTTACAGCCTGTGAAATCACATAACTTGTTTGCCCACCAGGCCGCATAGGTGGACCGTTCCAGTAATTCATCAATCTTCCGACCACGCTTGTCCGCTGAACGATCCGCCAGGAACCGCCGCACTTCATCCGGGGTTGGCAGGGAACCCGTCATATCAATACTCACACGTCGCAGGAACTCGGCATCCGTGCAACGAGCCGAAGCCACCAGGCCGAGTTTCTCAAGTTTCTGATTTACAAATCGGTCCACTGGCTCAAGCCCCGCAACACCGCGTGGTTTCACGAACGTGACCTTTCCCTCCCCGGCTATCGTGTAAGGCCTGAGCACTGGGATGGCAGCAACCCCGTTATCGTAGAACACCACCACGTGGCTATCTCCCTCACCAGCCGACGTGACCCGACCATCGCGATCAACCCGCGCGACGGCATCATTGTTGGTCTGGAAACGACTCAGGCAAGTTACATCTTCGCGTTCGCCGTTCGCCCATTCGGCCACAACTCGGATCTGCGCTGCGTCTCCGTTCTTTTCCAACCGAATTTCCGATGGCTCACAATGAAGCCTGGCGAGGACCAGGTCCGTATCACCTGCCTTTGAACCGCTGGAACCGCCAGGCCAGGGAGCCCCCATCTGGACCCAGCGTTCCAGGTCTGCAATTTCGCCAGCCGCCAGCTTTCCACTGGGTGGCATCTTGACCTTGCCTGTATGTCGAACGGCCTGGATCAACAGGCTACGACCTGGATTTCCTGGCACGACCGCAGCACCTGATTTACCTCCTTCAATCACCCGATCTCGAAGGCGCACACTGAGGCCCGCCTTCGGGTCATTGTACCCATGGCACTCGTAGCAGTTATTTTCCAGGAGTGGCTGAATACGTTCACGAAATAACTGCACCCCCTCCCTGGAGAACCCAGCAGTCTTTTCATCCCCCTGCCGCACAGCTTTCTTAAGCCGTGCGCCGTGTGCCCCCGATTCAATCCAGCGCAGCAACAGATGATGTTCCCAGGAACCTTGCTTGAACCGCATTCCACCTTCATGATCCAACTGCCGACTAGGTTTCAACACCAGCAGGCTCTGCGCTGCATCGCTGGCATTAATTCGCAAACCATCTCGTGATTCTGCATCCGCCGTGACAGCTGCATGATCTGCCCTGAAGTCGAAACCGAAGAGGGACAACTGAAAACCGCCCTGTCCCTGGAACGACCCGTGGCAGTTCGCTGCGTTACAGCCGAGCCTCCCCAGGAGTGGCACCACGTGCTTTTGGAAATCCGGAATACCACGAGTGTTTCGCTGCTCGAAACGCAAGGCAACCGACGACTCCACCTCCTGCCCATGAGCCCCGTGAACCAGGCTGGCCAGCACCAGTGGTAGTAGCAATACGATCTTCATAAACACCTGCGAAAGCCATCGCCCCGTGATCATCGCCGCCGGAAACAGCCTCGTTATTTCACCTTTTCCAAAACGTCGGTGACCCCAAACTCATCGTGGGAGGGATCAGCATGCCTCGCACCAACACGAATCACATCCCCGACATTCAAATCCTTGAATGCCTCCTGGTGTTGGTTATAGAACCCGTTCATTCGCACTAATTTACCGGTAATCGCTGCGGCCTTCGTTGCCCGGCTATTCGCCTTTTCTTCCTGAACGGAAGCAACTCGCAAGGTCACCTCGTAACCACCGACCTCGACAATCTTCCCCTCCAATACACCCTGGAATCCTCGAAATTCCTTGGGTGGCACGCCGTACTCATCGGGCGTGAAGGGTTTCGCTTGCTCCAGCACATGGAACTTGGGAGCAAAGGTCAACTGATGTCGTTTGCCCGTCGAAATATATCGGCCCGATCGCACCTTCAGCGTCTGGCCTCGCTTGATCTGGAGAAGCTGATCGCGAAACGCACCGGATACCCCGGTAACCGCAACCTCCTGACCGACGATCTCATCCTTGACCCACCGCGAACCATACATCGAGGTTACATGATCCACCTCCATGGTGAATTCACCCAACTCGATATCCTTCGTTTTGAGTCGTCCGATCACGATCGCGTAAAAATTCGCACCACCTGCTGTTTTGCCATCTCCCTTTCCTTTTCCACCTTTTCCCTGGG
>JAZADA010000039.1:0-7746 GCA_036124135.1 Planctomycetota bacterium
CCAGGTGACGCTAGTTTATGAACGCAGAACAAAAACCCACCGGACCCGGTTATGGTGCAGATAATCTCCAGCACCTGTCGGATCTAGAACACGTCCGCGAACGCCCCAGTATGTATATCGGGGATACCGCCACCCGAGGCCTGCATCACCTGGTTTATGAAGTCGTGGATAATTCCATCGACGAGGCCATGGCAGGCTACGCAAAAAATGTCCAGGTCACGATCAATAACGATGGTTCTGTAACCGTCGAGGATGATGGTCGTGGTGTGCCAGTGGAGCGACACGAACAGCTTTCAGAAGAACTTGGTCGCGAGGTGTCCGCACTCGAGGGGGTGATGACGGTCCTTAAGTTTGGAGGGAAGTTTGACAAGGGTGCGTACCAGACATCTGGCGGTTTGCACGGTGTAGGCGTGACTGTTGTTAACTTTCTTTCGCAGTGGTGCGAGGTCCAGGTTAGTCGCGATGGACAGGTTCACCAGCAGGAATATGCTCGGGGCATGCCGCAGGGACCTGTAAAGACCGTGGGTACAACAACCCAGGTTGGAACCAAGACAACCTTCAAACCCGACAGCGAGATCTTCCAGACCACGAAGTTTCAGTTTGATAACCTATACCGTCGGTTGCAGGAACTAGCGTTCCTGAATCGTGGTGTGCGCATACGATTTCGAGATGATCGCGTCAACGAAGAAGATGAATTTTATTACGAACGAGGAATCGTTGAGTTCGTGGAGCATCTGAATCGTGCCAGTGATAAGCTTCATGCCGACGTGATTTATTGTGAAGGCGAGGTGGAGGGTACCGGGTACGAAATCGCCATGCAGTATTCCGGTGAATACACGGAGAATGTCCACTCCTACGTTAATAATATTCATACCGTCGAGGGAGGCACGCACGTATCCGGCTTTCGAAGCGCTTTAACAAAGGCGCTCAATCAGTACGCTAAGAAACAAAATCTATTCAAGGACCTGACCCCTACGGGTGATGACTTTCGCGAAGGTTTAACGGCCGTGATTTCGATGCGGATTCCGGAACCACAATTTGAGGGACAAACCAAGACGAAGCTTGGGAATAGCGACGTAGAGGGTATCGTGAATGGGGCCGTGCAAAAGTTTCTCCGTAAGTACCTTGAAGAGAACCCCAAGAATGCGAAAACAATTGTTAGAAAAGCGCAGTTGGCTGCCGAGGCACGCGAGGCCGCTCGAAAAGCAAAAGATATCCTCCGGAAACGAAAAGATGCCTTGAGCGGCGGAGGCCTGCCGGGCAAGCTGCGAGACTGTATTAGCCGACAGGTGGAGGATTGTGAACTCTACCTGGTAGAAGGTGACTCGGCCGGTGGAAGTGCAGAGGGTGGGCGATTGCGGGAATACCAGGCCATCCTGCCGCTGCGAGGAAAAATCATCAACGCGTACAAGTCACGCGAAGACAAGGTGCTCGCTAACGAAGAAGTTCAGAGCATGATTCATGCCATCGGTTGCGGAATCGGTGCTGACCAGGATCTCAGCAAGCGACGTTATGACAAGATCATCATCATGACGGATGCGGATGTGGATGGATCTCATATCCGAACCCTGCTGCTTTGCTTTTTCTACCGCCAGATGTATCAGCTGGTGGCCTCCGGACATGTTTATGTTGCCCAGCCACCCCTGTTCCGTGTCCGCTCTCGACGGCAGGTCTACTACGTACAAAGCGAAGAAGAAATGAAGTCGCAGTTGCTGGAAAAGGGACTGGGAGACGCCAGCTTTGAGCCGGAAAATGCGGATCCAGTGACAGGCGCTGAAATGCGGAAGCTGTGTGGTGTCTTGGCGAGCATGGAAGATGCGCTGATCGCCCTGGAGCGCCGAGGCTTGAGTCTCAAGGAACATGCGGATCGGCAAGAAACCGAATCGGGCAAGTTACCTGTTTACCATGTCTTTTTCGGGCAGGACGAGGCCTGGTTTACCAGCCGCACCCAGCTGGATGACTTTATGCAGGGTCGGGAAGATGTAACCGAGAAGGGAACCGTGGAAGGGGGGGCGGAAACGGACGAGGCTGACGAGGCTGGTGAAACTCCGGCTCCCGAAGGAAATGGACAAGCTGCCTCGGAATATCGCATCACGGAATTGCACGAAGTTAGAACGATTAACTCAGGGCTTGAAGAACTGGCCGGCATGGGCTTTGATGTCCAGGCACTTTTGCCCCAGGAGCGTACAGGAGTGGAGGAGCCACGCTATGTACTTCGCCGAGGCGATAGCGAACAGGCCCTGGAAGATCTTCGCGGATTGCCAGGAGCGATTCGAGCTGCAGGTGAAAAGGGACTTCAGATCACGCGCTTTAAAGGGCTTGGGGAAATGAATGCGGAAGAACTGAGGGAAACAACCCTGGACCCAGAAAACCGCACGCTCATCCAGGTCAGCATGCGGGACCTCGGAGCAGCCGAAGAGGTTTTTCGTATCCTGATGGGAGACCAGGTGGAGCCCCGCAGGGAGTTCATTGAAAAACATGCACTCGAGGTTCGAAACCTGGATGTTTAATGCGATGGGTGCGAGCAGAGCGGTGGCGTTGCCAGTGTTATTGTGAGCTTGCGCTGCTTGATCTCGAGCGTTAGGTAATTCCAGTAAAGCTAGCAGCCTTGTTTCCCGGTATGCCGGGGTTTCTTGTATTTCAGGTCAGCAAAGTTCGCTGGAAAAGGAAATGGAACGCCGATAAGATAATGCGCAGTTAGTGGTCGGCCCTTTTGAAACTACTGAGAAGAGAATCTCGTTTCATGTCGAGAACATCCGATCGTCCGCAAAAGAAGCACGCATCGCGGCCAACGCGCCGCGATTTTCTCCAGGTGGGCGGTTTGGGATTGAGCGGGATAACATTATCCCAGTTGCTGGCCAGCCAGGCGATCGCCAAAGAAAATGGCAGCGCTTTTATCCAGGACAAGTCGGTCATCTTGCTTTACCTGTCAGGTGGTGCAAGCCATATCGAGACGTTTGATCCAAAGATGGATGCGCCAGATGGAACCCGGAGTGTCACTGGTGCCGTCAAAACACGCTTGCCTGGCGTGACATTTGGTGGCACCTTTCCCAGGTTGGCTGCGCAGGCGGACAAGTTGGCAATCGTGAGATCGTTCAGCCACAAGGTGGGTGGCCATGAAGAGGCTCATGTGCATGTTTTATCTGGTGGCACAGACCCGGTGGGGAAACAACAATTGGGATTTAGCATGGGGTCCTGCTATGCGCGTTTGCGGGGTACCAATCATCCTGATACCGGCATGCCCACCTACAGCCTGTTGACCGAGAAGGAAGTTGATGGTCAATACCGCAAGGAGATCAAACGAGCCACCAAGGGTTCCTGGCCCGGTTCGCTAGGGATGGCCTATGCCCCATTTGGGCACGAGGTAGGCTGGTCCGCGGACAGTTTTTCCGGCAAGACCACTGAAAACAAGAGCCCCCTGTCCGCAAGTATCAAGTTGAACGTGCCCGCTGAAGTCCTGGAGAACCGGCTTGCCCTGTTGCGCTCGATGGATCGCCTGAAACAACAATACAGTTCGACGTCCAGTATGGCTGCCGTTGACAAGTTCACCTCCCAGGCGATGAGCCTGATTCTCGGTACTGGAGCAGAGGCTTTTAATTATCGGAAGGAAGACCCACGATTAGTAGAACGCTATGACACGAGTCAGATCCGCATTGGCCATAAGGCCTTCAGGCCTTCCACGTTGGGCAAGCAGATGCTGGTAGCCCGGCGGTTGTGCGAGGCTGGTTGTGGTTTCGTAACGGTTCATAGTGCCGGGTGGGACATGCATGCCGATGGGAATAACCCAGGTATGGTGCAGGGCATGGAAATGCTGGGTCGTACCCTGGACCAGGCAGTTTCAGTTTTTCTTGAGGATGTCGAGCAACGCGGATTAAGCGACAAGATCCTGTTGGTGATCACGGGTGATTTTGGTCGAACACCGAAGGTGAACAAGAAAGGTGGACGGGATCACTGGGCAAAGCTGGGAACACTTGCCTTTGCGGGCGGTGGATTACGGATGGGCCAGGTGATCGGGCAGTCAGCACGAAAAGCGGACGTCCCGGGAACCAGGCCAATTTCACCGCCCGAGATGATGTCCACGATCATGAACACGCTGTTTGATATTGGAGAGATGCGTTTGCAGCAGGGGTTACCGCCCGATCTCCAGCGGCTGGTTGAAAATGGTCGCCCCATCGCCCCGTTGTTTTCTTGAACCAGGCAGCGCGAGATTCGCGTTTCTCGGGCTTGCAGAAGCTGCCGTCGGTTCTCGGCTTTGTTGAATAGTTTGGGCCATCTGCTTGTAGCCAGATTCTAGAAATGCTATGCCAAGTAATACAGTAGTCATTACATTGATGGTCGCCCGGGGGTTTTATGAGCAAGCAGCAGTTTCGACGCTTTTGTAGTCTATGGGCGCTTCTAGGTTACCTGGCCGGGGGTGCTTCCATCCTGGGAGTTGTGGCAGGCTCCCAGTTACTTGGTGGTCCACAGCAGGTGCAGGTGAAACCTGGCTCAACCGCGAAAAACCGGAACCAGAACAAGCAGGATGCCCGCAACAAAAACACGAACAAGCAGGCTCCACCGGAGGATCCCGGCTACCGAAAATTTGGCATCTACGAAAATACGGCACCACGGGCATCTCAAACAGCACCGGTAACCACCGGTTTGCCCCTGGCTATTCCTGTCGGCAGTCGGATCGCGCTGGTGGGCAATACGTTGCTGGAACGTTCGCGGCTCTTTGGGCATTTTGAAACTCTCTTGCACCAGCGTTATCCCCAACACAAATTGGTTATTCGTAATTTAGCCTGGTCAGCGGATACACCAGACGTGCAGGTGAGACCGTCGAACTTCGCCGATCTCGATCAGCATTTAACGCATGAAAAAATTGATATCATTTTCGCTGCCTATGGCTTTAATGAATCCTTTGCCGGGCCCGCAGGTTTGCCGGCCTTTCGTAAAAGTCTCACGACCTATACCAGGGAACTGCAGTCAAAAGCTTTTAATGGCAAAAAGGGACCACGGATTGTCCTGGTATCACCGATTGCCAACGAGAACATTGCCGGGGTACAAGCGGCGGATCTCAACAACGATCGCATCCGGTCCTACCTGGAAACAATGCGCGCGGTAGCCAGGGAATGCGGCGTTGGATTCGTGGATGTTTTTTCAGATACCGCTGAGGCCATGAAGGACCCGGCGTCGGATCTTACGCTCAACGGTTGTCATTTGAATGAGCAGGGGAATGCGATTTTCTCCAGGTCACTGTACGAGGGTGTTTTCCAGGAAACTGCCCCGCAGGTGAATCAACAGATTCGGAAGGTCGTTACCGATAAAAACCAGCAGTACTTTCGCCGTTTTCGTCCAGTCAACACGTTTTATTACACCGGTGGTCGTAACAAGAGCTATGGTTACCTGGATTTTCTGCCGGCCATGCAAAACTTTGACATCATGGTCTCGAATCGCAACGAGCAGATCTGGGGCCTGGCTGAGGGGAAAGAGGTCAAGCCGGGAGCTCCGATCGTTAACGATTCCAACTTGCCCGAACTGCCTCCCACCAAAGAAAGTCGTGGTGCCAACCAGTGGATGACGGCTGCCGAGGAACTCAAGGCGTTCAAGGTGGATGATCGTTTCGAGGTGAACCTGTTTGCCGGTGAGGAACAGTTTCCTGATATTGCCGCACCGATCCAAATGCGGTGGGACAGCCAGGGACGGTTGTGGGTTAGCTGTTCAACGACCTATCCACACGTCTATCCGGGAAATCAGCCCAACGACAAGTTGGTGGTCCTGGAAGATACCGATGGCGATGGACGCGCCGATAAATCAACCGTGTTTGCAGACAATCTTCATATCCCCCTTTCATTTGAATTCGGTGATGGAGGTGTTTATGTTTCCGAGATGTCCCACCTGACCTTCATCAAGGATACCGATGGCGATGGTAAGGCTGATTTTCGCCAACAGTTGCTGACCGGTTTCGGAACAGAGGATTCGCACCATGCGCTACACGATTTCGCCTGGACACCCGATGGCGATTTGATTTTTCGAGAATCGATTTTCCACCACTCCCAGGTGGAAACGCCCTACGGACCCGTACGTCAGCAAAACAGCGGCTGGTTTCGTTTTGAACCCCGCACTCATCGATTGACCAGTTTTGGAACCTATCACAGCACCAATCCCTGGGGAGTCACGTTTGATGACTGGGGCCAGCATGTCGCCAGCCACCCGATTTATGCAGCTGCCTTTCATTCACTGGATCCACCCTATCCCCAGCAGCACCCCAAGCCAGCTGGCTTGCGAGCATACTCGGGTACCTGCGGCCAGGAATTCGTGGATTTTAAATCCTTTCCCAGCGAGTTGCAGGGCAGTTATATCAAGGTACGCTACAAGCCGACCAACCGAGTGGAAATTCACAAGTGGGTGGAAAGTGACTTCGGGTATGACGAGCAGTATGTTTCCGACCTGGTTTTTTCCACGAACCTGAGTTTTATTCCGGTTGATATCAGGTTTGGCCCGCGCGGCGCGCTTTATGTTTGCGACTGGTACAACCCGGTGAAAGGCCATGCACAATATTCCCTTCGTGATCCAAGACGAGATCGGCACTCGGGACGTATTTGGCGAATTACAGCCAAGGGGATGAAGCTGCAGGATCCACCGAAAATTTCCGGAGCCTCAATCCCGGAACTGCTCGAGCTGTTGAAACGACCCGAATACCGTTACCGTTACTGGGCGAAACGAGAATTACGGGCCCAGGATCGGGAGGCGGTCAAGCAGGTTCTTGATGCGTGGGTGGGACAGCTAGACCCGCAGGACCCTCGCTTCCGACATCACCAGGTTGAAGCACTCTGGGCGTATCGTAATATCGATGCAGTGAACACAATGTTGTTGGCGGAGGTCCTGGGCTGTGACAACCATCACGCCCGAGCTGCTGCCACCCAGCAGTTACGTTACTGGCATTCCCACTTGCCTAATGCGATCGATCTATTGCGCAAGGCAGCCAACGACTCCAATGGTATCGTGCGCATGGAGGCAGCGATGGCAGCCAGTTATCTTGGTACCCGGGAAGCGCTCGATGTTTTACTGGAAACCTACCAGCATCCCAGTGGTGGTCACCTGGCCTACGCCATGACTTGTGCGCTGGGTTCACATACGCTGCGACGACACTGGGAAGACAATCCTCGGTATGACATTGCCAATATACTCAAGCAGTCGAGAAAACAGATTTCCCTCAAGGAGCCGACGCCGAGCGCCTCGGAAGCCCAGTTTGATTCACAGCAGAACCTGAAGAAGGTGACGATCTCCTGTTTACCTGAACGCATGCGATATACCGTGGACCAGGTAGTTGTGACGGTGGGACAACCGGTCAAGATTGTCTTTACCAACCCGGATGCGACGGATCACAACCTCGTGATCGTGAAGCCCGGAGCCCTGGAAGAAGTAGGGATGGCTGCTAACCAGATGGCCAAGGAACCGCGCTTTGCCAATTCAGATTTTATCCCGCGAGAAAAACGGAACCTCATCCTGGAAGCAAGCCGCATGATCGGGCCGACGCGGCGAGCCCGGGTCGAGGTGTTACGGTTCATGGCTCCCAGCGAACCGGGAATCTATCCCTATGTTTGCACTTTTCCAGGACATTGGGTGGTTATGAAGGGAATGCTGATTGTTGCCGAAGATCTGCAGGATGTGCCATCCATGCTGGCAAAAATCAAACCGACGGTTGTCCAGGAATGGAAAATGACGGATTTCCAGGGTCTCAGGACGAATAAGAATGACGAACAG
>JAZADA010000040.1:0-2981 GCA_036124135.1 Planctomycetota bacterium
AACTCTCGCAGTCCCTGGAGAAATCCATCGGGAGGTAACCGGACTCCCCCTTCCCCTTGCACTGGCTCCACCATGATCGCACAGGTTTCCTCGTCAATCAGTGAACGTACTGCTTCGAGATCTCCAAAGGGTGCATACTGGAAACCGGCTATCAGTGGCCCCAGGCCTGCATGGTACTTTGGCTGGGCCGTCGCTGTGGTCGTTGCCAGCGTACGGCCATGAAACCCACCTTCAAACGTAATGATCTTGTAACGTTCCTCAGGAGTATGTAATCGAGCCAGCTTGATTGCCGCCTCGTTCGCTTCAGCTCCCGAATTACAGAAAAAAGCCTGCCCTCCAAAGCTTCGTTCTGACAATAGTTTCGCCCACTGTCCCTGGACTTCCAGGTGCCAGGAATTTGGGACATGGATTAACGTTTGCACCTGCTCCTGCAGGGCCTCCACGACCGGAGGCGGACAATGCCCCAGGAGATTGCATCCCCAACCTGGAAACAGGTCCAGGTATTGATTCCCCTCACTATCCCAGACATGAGAACCTTCTCCTCGAACGAGGTTCACGGGATAGCGTCCGTAATTCGGAATAACAAAACGTTTGAAAAGCTCAACCGTCTCGACCGAACCTAGTGGCGTTCTTGGCTCCATGGCAAATGCTCCTCTTCTCTATCTTGTACTGGCCTACCTGACACACCTGGACACCAACCGGTTCACCCCGGGGCCCGTGTGGCCGTGGGCTGTCAGGCCTCCGCGCCCTGGATTAACTGGGTCCCAATACCTTCTGCGGTGTAGACCTCCAACAACAGCGAGTGTCGAATCCGACCATCAATAATGTGTACCTTGCCAACACCCTGGTTCAGTGTTTCCAGGCAGGCCTCTACCTTTGGTATCATCCCCGAGTCGATTGCGCCCGAATCAATCAATTCGCGAGCACGATCTGCCGTAAGCGTATAGAGCAATGAATCCGGATCATCCTTGTCGGCACGAACTCCATTAATATCACTCAGGAATACCAGTTTTTCAGCTCCTAACGACTGGGCAATCGCCATGGCTGCCGTATCTGCATTTACATTTAGTTGTTGCCCATCTTCCTGCATGCACATGGAAGGAATCACGGGCACGGTCCCTGCATAACACAGATTCTCGATAACCTGGCGATCAACGTGGGTGACTCGCCCGACATACCCAAGATCGAGCGGCCCCTCTTCGCTATCCAATTCAATTCTTTCACCCGTCAGAACATTGCTCGTACGAAAATTCAAATTCATGGCCCGGCCACCAAGTTTTTCAATCGCCGCTGCCAACCGTTCATTGACCTGGCAAGCAAGTACTTCTTCAACAATTTTCAATGTTGCCTCATCCGTATAACGACGTCCCTGCACGAAGCGAGGTTCAATTCCTGCTTCTCGCATGGCCTCGCTGATCAAGTTCCCACCACCATGGACCAATACTGGCCGCATGCCAACGGTCTCCATGAATACGATGTCAATGAGAATATGCCTGAGCGCATCCTCGTCACCCATCACGCTGCCACCAAGTTTGATGACCGTAATCTTGTCTCGAAACCTCCGAATCCACTCAAGGGCTTCGATCAGCGTACTGGCTTTCTCGATCGCTTCCTGCACTCAACTACACCTCGTTTCCTGGCCGGATAAACTGCGTGAAACCTGCCGTTGCCCCTCTTCGCACCTGGCCTGGACCAGCAGAGAGGAGATGGCGGGAAAACGTGTCATTGTAGGTTGCCTGAGGACCCAGTGTCAACGAACGACAACCCCACTGGTTTCTTCTTTCACTTCGTGGCAAGATGAGAACCGGTGATGGAAAATCCTTGATCTCCCCAGGCCATCATTTATCCCGTGCCCCGGTACCCGGGAGATAACCGTGTGGAGTAAACAATCTTTGCCCGGACAACTGTTAAGGTTGGTTTATTTTCCCAAATCGATCAAAATCAACTGCAACAGGAACATCGAATCGACGAACTTTCACAGCCCGACCCACCATGAATAAACCAATCGCAATTATCCTGGCTGCCGGCCAGGGTACTCGTATGCAGAGTGACTTACCCAAGGTTCTCTGCCCGATTCTCAATCGCCCTATGATCAGCCACGTCCTGGATGCCGTGGAATCCGTGGGGATTGAACGGGTCCTGGTCGTGGTCGGCTATCGTAGTGACGAGGTGCGTCGTCAACTGGCCGATCGGGATAATCTCGAATTCGTTGAACAAACGCAACGTCTCGGAACGGGGCATGCAGTACAGATGTGCGTTGAACATTTTCGTGAACACCAGGGCGCCGTACTTGTCTTAACGGGTGACTCTCCATTAATTCAACCCAAATCCCTGGAACACCTCCTGGATCACTTTAACGCTGAGAATCCTGCCTGCATCCTGGGGACGCTAATCAAGGAAAATCCCACCGGCCTGGGTCGGATCCTGCGTGATGAAAGCGACCATTTCTCCGGGATTGTCGAGGAAAAAGATGCTACACAAGAGCAGCGATCCCTCAAGGAGGTCAACATGAGTACTTACCTGTTTGATGGCCCGGGACTTGTTTTGGCACTCTCACAAATGACTGACAATAATCAGCAATCTGAATACTACTTGACGGACTGTCCGGGTATTCTGGTAGAACATGGGATGAAAGTCGAGGCGTTACCAGTGCTGCAACCGTGCGAGGCACTTACCATCAATACCGTTGATGAACTTAAGTTAGCCGAAGCGGAAATGATCAGGATGGGATATTAAATGCGCGAGCTAAAAATCTTCAGTGGTCGAGCGAATCAACCGTTAGCAGAAGACATTTGTGGATTTCTACACTTGTCACTCGGCGCCGTTACCCTGACTTCTTTTCCCGACGGCGAAAATCATTGCAAGATTGAGGAGGACGTCCGGGGACGAGATGTTTTCCTGGTGCAGTCAACCTGCCCACCGGTTAATGACAACTTGATGGAATTACTGATCATGATTGACAGTTGCAAGCGAGCCAGTGC
>JAZADA010000041.1:0-6748 GCA_036124135.1 Planctomycetota bacterium
TACTCAACATGTCTGTCCACGGGATCTTCCCTTCCACGGACCATCCCTGGTCCTGGTCCTCGCGTTGATTCAGGGAGCCTTTCAGTCGCACCCTGGACTCCATTTGAAACACCAGTTGCCTGGCATATTTTTCAAAGAGCCCCGGTTCCCGGCGCGCCACGAACATGTCCATCGTGGTACCGGCTGCATTAACATGGAACTCGTAGTAACCCGATTTCTCCCTGGAAGGTTTCAGGAACAACTCAAACACATCGTTGTTCCATGTCTTTCCATCATGCTCCTTGACATCGGCAAACAGGTCCCGGTCTTCCAGGTCCGCATAAAAGTAGAGATAATCCCGATCCCACAGCAGTCTCGCCCGTGTCTGTGCCTGCGCCAGCGGCTGTTCTCCAGCGACCCAGGGCAGGTAGAACCCCTCGATCACCTGGGCCTTACTCCAGGCCGGTTCCGTCGCCTGGCCATCCAGCTGGATCACGCCATCTGCCCAACGACACTCGAACCGCTTCGCTCCACGAGCCTGCACACGATTCGCCTCGGCAGCCGGTGTTAGGGAAGGCCGACAAACCCCTGCCACCAGGCAGAGCATCAGCAGGCAGATCAACCTGTTCATTCCAGCAAGACTCCGCAGGTAGCTCATCGCGTCTTCTCCGTTGCACAGAAGGTTTTCATGAGTGGGATCGCATTATCTCACAACGGACAAATTAATCCAGCGAAGGCCCGTTGTTTCGACCAGTTTAAAGGGCTGGATTTTGCCCGGAACCCGTTTCTGGCAGGGAAAGTCGGTTTGCCTGCTCGCTCCCCGGCAAAACAAGCGATTCACCTTGACCACCTCGATACGAGGGTTAAGCTGAGGGTATTCACCCCCGCACTTTTCCCCTGAGTTCGTGGAGTTTTCCCATGAAGCGTCGCTTACTATCGGTCACTTGCCTGGCCTTACTCCTGGCCGGATGGCAACTGAATTTACAGGCCACCGACTACTTCCTGACCATCGGCGGAGGCTATGCGCCGACTGGCAACCAGGCTTCCCTGGAAAAGAACGTTCAACTCTTCCAGCAACTCGTCAAGGAACAGTACCCCGCCGATCAACCCCATGCGATTTTCTTCAGTGATGGAAGCAATCCCGGGAGAGATCTACAGTACCGCGACCCGAAACTTGTCATCCCCCCAATCAACCTGGCCCTGGCCCAGATTTTCGGCAAGGGGGACAACCTGGCCTACCAGTACCGGACCCACGAGGTGCAATCCATCCAGGGTGGATCCAGTCGCAAGAATATCCAACAGTGGTTTGAGAAGACGGGTGCCCAGCTGAAGTCCGATGACCGACTTTTCATTTACGTCACGGCCCACGGTGGCAAGTCAGAGAGCCGCCGCCAACCCTACAACACCACGCTGTACCTGTGGAACAGCGAGAAAATCAGCGTCACCGAGTTTTCCGGGCTGCTCGACAAGGTACCCAATGAAGTTGCCGTCATGACGGTCATGGTTCAATGTCACTGCGGTGGCTTTGCCGATCTAATTTTCAACCAGGCAGACCCGACGAAGGGAGCTTCCAAGGCGAACCGCTGCGGTTTTTTTGCCACGGTCTATGATCGCCCTGCAGCTGGCTGCACCCCGGATATCGACGAAGAAAACTACCATGAATACAGCACGTATTTCTGGGAGGCGATTCGCGGAGTCACACGCACCGGAAAGCCGGTCGGCAATTGTGATTACGACAACAATGGAAGCGTTTCGTTCAGCGAGGCCCACGCCTACGCCGTGATCACCTCCTCGACGATTGACATCTCGGTGTCCACCAGCGACTCATTTCTCCGCGCCTATGGGAAACCGGCCAGGGGCAGCAACTCAACCACGAATGCCTTACTGACTGCTGATTCGCCGTTTGACCAGTTATTCAAGACCGCGACACCGAGCCAGCAGGCAATCCTCACGGGGCTCTCTCAGCAGCTCAAACTAACGGCAGGAAACCGAGGGCAGGAAGCCTGGAATCTTGCCAGGGCGATCTCGAGCCAGAAACAAAAACCGACTGGTCAACTGAACTCGAAGTCCAAGGAGCTGACGACCCTGCGACGAGAAATCCGCAACCAATTGACCCAGGCCTGGCCCGAACTGACGGAGCCTTTTCATCCTGCCTTACCGCAGTTGCTCGAGAAGCAGGGTGACCAGATTTTCGCCACGATCCGCAAGCACCCGCGGCATGGTCGTCTCGAACAACTGGAAAAAGAGGTTGAACAGTTGCAGTCGCAGGTACTGGATCTTGATCGACGATGGGCCAAGGCGAAACGGCTACTGCAGGCACTGGAAACGGTTGCCCTGGCGGCTAACCTGCCCCAGGTAGCCTCGAAAGAAATCCAACAACGTTACCAGGAATTGCTCAAGGCAGAAGCTGGCAGCTTTGGTTCCCAGGATGCTACCGTAGCTCGCAAGAACTCCCCGCCTGAATAAAACCAAGTCCCTGTGTTTCTAGAGATCGAGGATGCCAGGCAACATGAGAGCTGTCTTGACCCGAACATTCTGCTTGCTGCTGTTTGCGGCTGGTGCAACGCCCCTTGGTGCTGCAGAAATCACCCCCCAGCAACGGGACTTCTTTGAAAGCCGGGTACGGCCATTACTGGCATCCAAGTGCTACAGCTGCCACAGCCAAAAGGCAAAGGCCGTGAAGGGTGGGCTCCTCCTGGATAGCCAGGCAGGACTTGCCAAGGGAGGCGATTCCGGTCCGGTTGTAATACCAGGCCAGCCGGAAAAAAGCTTACTGATTGCTGCCATCCAGTACCGAGACACGGAGATGCCACCAGATGGCAAGTTGAGCAAGTCACAGATTGCCACGCTCGTCCAATGGGTTGTCCTGGGAGCTCCCTGGCCAGCCGAGACCTCAACGGGGCTACCTAGCCAGACGCGGCAATACAACTGGCAACAGTTACGGCAAGAACATTGGGCCTGGCGGCCGGTTGAGCGTCCCGACCTTCCCGCTGTCAAGGATCCTCAATGGGTCAAAAATCCCATCGACTTTTTTGTACTCGCCCAGCTGGAGGCAAACAAGTTGCAGCATGTGCCGGCTGCCGACACGCGATCCCTGGTTCGACGAGTCTACTTTGACTTGATCGGTCTACCGCCTCGCCCTGAAGACATCACAGCATTCCTTGCTGATACTCGCCCGGATGCCTACGTGCGTCTCGTCGACAAGCTGCTGGCAAGCCCCCAGTACGGCGAACGCTGGGGCCGTCACTGGCTGGACGTGGCACGTTACAGTGATGGCCTGGGGGGGTTTGGCCAGGGCCGACTACCCCACGCTTATCAATACCGTGACTGGATCACCAATGCTTTCAACCGGGACCTTTCTTACGACCAGTTTGTCAGGCTACAGATTGCCGGTCCCGCCGATGCCAACAGCCCGGATGCACCGGCTACCGGATTCCTGGCACTGGGACCCACGTACAAGTCCGATGGTGGCGATCCCGACAGCAAGGCCCAGGCACAAAGTGAAACACTGGATGACCGCGTGGATACTTTCTCGCGAGGATTCCTGGGCCTCACGGTTTCCTGCGCACGCTGCCATGACCACAAGTTCGATCCCATCCCCACCAGCGACTACTACTCGTTGGCGGGTGTCTTTAACAACACGCGTTCTGCCATCAGTCCCTTTGCTCCGCCCGAGATCGTCCAGCAATACCAGCAAGCCCAGCAAACCATCAAGCAGCTGGATGCCGAGGCCAAGAAACTCCAGGGTGAATACACCAAGGGGGGGCGCAAACCAACCCCGGCAGAACAGCAAAAGCTAAAGCAACTGAAGGACCAATCGGACCACGCCAAGCGTGTGGCTCCACCCCGCTATCCGGAGATTCATTCGCTGGTCGATTCCGGCAGCCGTGATATGGCAATTGCCCTGCGGGGAAATCTCCGCAAGCCAGGTCCGGTAGCACCTCGTCGACCACTGCGTATCCTGAGTGAAAGTGAACCCGCACCGTTCAAAACAAAAGGCAGTGGCCGCCAGGAACTGGCCGAGGCGATCACGCAACCGGGCAACCCACTGACAGCCCGCGTGATGGTCAATCGAATCTGGCAACATCACCTGGGGCGAGCGCTAGTTCGTTCACCCAGCAACTTCGGAACACTCGGTGAACCCCCGACGCATCCATTGTTACTCGATTGGCTGGCAGACGAATTCATTCGCCATGACTGGTCCATCAAGCACCTGCATCGGACCATCATGACTTCCGCCACCTATCAGCTCAGCAGTCGATTTAATCCATCTGCTTTTAACCAGGATGGTGACAATCGCCTGATCTGGCGAATGAATCCACGTCGCCTCGACGTCGAGGCCTGGCGCGACAGCCTGCTACAAGTTACCGGGGAATTGGACCAGCAATTCGGCGGCCCGCCTACCGAGCAACTGTTGGGCAGTCGGCGTCGCACCCTGTACACGGTGATCAGTCGCAACCGCGACCGTTTTGAATCAGATGAATTCCTCAAGCTCTTCGACTTCCCAACTCCCCGTGCAACCAGTGCCCAGCGGAAGACGAGCACCGTTCCGCAACAGTTTCTTTTCATGCTCAACAGTTCCTTCATGATCAACCGGGCCAAGGCCCTGGCTGCTCGCCTGGAAGCATCTGCCACGGATGACGCCACACGGATCGACCACGCCTACCAACTACTTTTCAGCCGCCCACCGTCCAGCAGCGAGCGGACACTGGCGTTGGCATTCCTGCAACCGACCGCAGCAAAGGAACCGTCCAGCCCTGTGGCTCCCAAGCAGCCGATGCCTGGTGCCGACCTGCTCATCGCCGACTTCGAAGGCCCCACGTACGGTAACTGGACAACCAGCGGAGAGGCTTTCGGTCCCGGACCTGCGCCGGGAACGCTACCGGGCCAGATGGCCGTAACCGGATTCCAGGGACGCGGCCTGGTGAACAGTTTTTACCGCGGTGATCGCACCACGGGAAAACTGACGTCACCTCCAATCGATATCCAGCGCAAGCATATTCACTTCCTGATCGGTGGAGGCAAGTACCCAGGCAGTACCTGCATGAACCTGCTTGTCGACGGCAAGGTGGTGCGGACAGCGACCGGGCCCAATGATCGTGGTGGCGGCAGCGAGAAACTTACCCAGGCCACCTGGGACGTTACCGAGTTCCTGGGCAAGAAAGCGGTTATCCAGATCGTGGACCAGCGTACTGGCGGCTGGGGACACATTAACGTCGATCACCTGGTCCAGAGCAATCAACGGCGCGCCGCCAGCCCCGTGCTGGCCTCCCAACCGCAGGCCGTGACACGACCTGCCCTTACGCGTTGGCAACAATATGCCCAGGTACTGCTCAGTTCCAATGAATTCATGTTCACACGCTAGCTCCTGCACCAAGCCCAGAAAGATCCACGAAGCCTGCCAAGTTTTTCATAAAACCGTGTTGCCCGAGGGGCAGCAGGATCGATTATACTACTGGAACAAACACTCCCTACGAGATTAGATAAGAAACCAACCATGCAACCCGCACCCAATAGCATCCGTTCTTCGATCAGCCGGCGAGAAATGTTGAACCGCATGGGAGCCGGCTTTGGCTCGCTCGGACTGGCTGCCATGCTTGCCCAGGACAGCACGGCCCTGGCTGCACCCGCGCATAACGTGGCGCCCCTGGCCCCCAAGATCCCACACTTCGCACCGAAGGCCAAACGCGTGATCCAGCTGTTCATGCCAGGCGGCCCGTCCCAGGTCGACACCTTTGATTACAAGCCGGAAATTGCGCGTTGCAGCGGCCAGCGGCCGGACCTGGTAAACCGCAAATCACTGCGAAACACGAAAAACGGGCTGATGCCCTCGCCTTTCGGTTTCAAGCAATATGGGAAGTGTGGCAAATGGGTCAGTGACATCTTTCCCCACGTGGGCGAGATCGTCGATGACCTCTGCTTCATTCACTCGATGCATACGGACATCCCGGAACATGCCGGCGCCATCATGATGATGAACGTGGGCCACCTGCAACCCAATCGCCCCAGCATGGGATCCTGGCTTACCTATGGCCTCGGCAGTGAGAACTCGGACCTGCCCGGATTTGTTTCCCTTTCGCCGCGAGCGCAACCCCGCGGCGGCCTGGCTAACTGGGGCAGCAGCTTCCTGCCGGGAGCTTATGCGGGCTGCTACGTAAATATCGGTAGCATGCATCCCGAGAAAATCCTGCGAAACCTGAAGAACCAGGTGCTTCCCCAGGCTGTGCACCGACGCCAGGCAGACCTGCTGACGCAACTAAACCAACTGGACCTGCAACGCCAACAGCAGGACCAGCAACTTGAGGCCAGCATCGAGGCCATGGAACTGGCTTTCCGCATGCAGTTTGCCGTGCCAGAGGCTTTTGACCTGAAACGGGAATCGAAATCAACCATGCAAATGTATGGTGACTCGGACTATGCCAAGGGGTGCCTACTGGCCCGTCGACTCGTCGAAATGGGCGTACGAATGGTCAAGGTATCCCATTCAATCGATGTCTATGACATCGCCTGGGATACTGGCCACGGTGATATCGTGGGAGGTCATGCAAGGCTCGCCAAGGCTTGCGACCAGGGCATCGCATCGCTGATCAAGGACTTGAAACAACTAGGCCTTATCGATGAAACGCTCGTTGTCTGGGGCGGCGAGTTTGGCCGGGCACCCACGTCCGAAGGACAAAAAGGACGTGATCATGACCATTATGGCTTTACCGTCTGGATGGCTGGCGGAGGCGTCAAGCCAGGATTCTCCTATGGGGCCACAGACGACTTC
>JAZADA010000042.1:0-5339 GCA_036124135.1 Planctomycetota bacterium
CGCTAATTGTTCCCGAAAGATCTTCGAATTATGACGAATATCGACTGGCAAACTTGGGTGAATCAAAACCTCTTGCACCGCTTCCGTGAGATGGTGATTACCAGCCAGCACAAGTAACTCCTGGACAAGTTGCCGTTGTTCCTGGTCGTCGGCCGGCTTTTTATTCGGCCACAACTCGACAATCATCACCGGGCGCTGCTGACCGACAGGCCCCATACCAACGAGGGCGGATCGATAGATACTGGGATGCTGGTTGAAAACAGTTTCACAGGGAACGGTAAACATGGTACCGCTGGCGGTTCGAATGCGATGAGTTTTACGTCCACAAAACCAAAACCGGTCCGCTTGATCGAGGTAACCAACATCTCCCATCCGATGCCATGTTTCTCCCTGATCATTGACTTTGTGAAGGGCGTTGGCCGCAGTATTGGTAACGTACTCTTTCGTTACCACTGGTCCCCGGACCATCAACTCGCCAATCTCTCCTGCTGGCAGGGGATCAACCTCTGCCATTTCAGCAAGGGGCCCATCTTCGATACGTATCACTTTCCATTGGATCTGCGAAAAACGACTTCCTACACAGGTACCCGCACCCTCTCGGGAACGGGTGATCGTTTCCTGAAGAACTTCCGTCGCCGAAGTCGATGCAACCGGTAATGCTTCCGTGGCACCATAAGGAGTGTAAATATCACCCTCCGGATGAATCGCCTGCTGGAGCCGACGCAGGACATGCTCTGGAACCGGGGCGCCAGCAGACAAAACACGTTTCAGGGTGGGCATCTTCTCATCGGTCTGTTCGCAATATTGCCCGACCGTGTTCCAGAGCGCGGGCGATCCAAACGCCTGGGTAATCTCCCACTGGTTGATCGGTTCAATAATATTTCGCGGATCCACATCCGCCGGGCGTGTCGGATCCATATCAGGGATAACCGTGGAAACTCCCATCACGCTGTTAAACAATGCAAACAACGGAAATCCCGGTAGGTCAATCTCACCCGCTTCGATTCCATAAAAGTCACGAATCTGGTCCACCTGGTTATTGAAATTTTGATGCTGGTAGAGGACGCCCTTGGGAGGGCCCGTACTACCTGTCGTAAAGATGATGGCCGCTGGATCCTCGGGCCCTGTCTTCACCGGGACAAACGACCGATCGGTCTGTCGCAGCAACTGCTTCAGCGTAACTCCGCCCCAGAACCAACGCCTACCCACGGTCACGTTGTGTCGTGCCTGTGAAAACCGCCGTCGAAACACGCTCCGTACCGCCTGGACCAGGGGGATCCCGACAAACCCCGCTGGCTGCACTTCCTCCAGGCAACGTAATAGATTTCGACGCCCCATGCCTGGATCAACCAGGACCATGACCATACCGGCCTTTAGCATAGCAAACACCAGCGTGACAAACTCGATGCTAGGTGGCACCGCCAGCACCAGTCGCGACCCGACCGGGATCCCCATGGCCTGGAACCCGGCAGCAAGCTTGTTCGAATCCTCTTCCAGCTGTGCAAAACTTACCTGGTGGTAAGGCCGTACTCCCGTCGCTGGCCGTTTACCAGGAACGGCCACTGCCATCGCGTCCGGCATTTCCGCTGCCACCTCGGATAACCGCATGCCGACATTCATGATACTCCAACTCCTCTCACACCAGCGGGTACAAACTCACCCAGGCAATTTACCCTGGCCGCTGGCAACCTGGCGGGCCAGGTAATCCCAAAGGCAACGGGCAATATCAACATTCAGCGTGGTCGCCAACGCCTTCCACCCGGGAACAGCATTCACTTCCAAGACATACGGCTTCCCGTCGGGTCCCAGCAACAGATCGACACCAGCGAAGGGAGCCCGGATCACGTTCGCTGCCTGCCGGGCCAGTTCCAGTAACTCGCCCGGCAATTCCATCGCCTCGGTGCGTGCGCCACGACTTACATTCGTACGCCAATCATGGTCATTGCAGCGTCGCATTGCAAATGCCTGCTCTCCCAGCAACAGGACACGAATATCAAATCCATCATGATCAATGAACTCCTGTAAATATAACACGGCGTCCAACTGCCGCAGCGTCTTGAAAGCACGCTCGGCTAGTTCCCGTGATTCCAGTCGCATTAAACCACGACCTTCACCGCCGAACAGCGGTTTCACTACCACATCACCACCCAATTGTTCAAAGGCTTGCACAGCCTCGCCCACGTTC
The DNA here is from genome assembly GCA_036124135.1 of Planctomycetota bacterium. Classification (GTDB taxonomy): domain Bacteria; phylum Planctomycetota; class Planctomycetia; order Pirellulales; family Pirellulaceae; genus JAZADA01. The sequence goes on from JAZADA010000042.1 coordinate 2,186, forward strand.
TGGCAAACCACCGTGCGAGGGACTGGAATCCCCGCCATGTCCAGTCGGCAGGTTGCCAGGTACTTGTCGACCGCCGCCTCCACCGCCCGGGGAGGATTCAGTACAATCCCGCCCTGCTGCTCGTAACAGCCCAGCACGTCCATGCGGAAGATAACCTGCTCCAGTGAGCCGAGCGGCATCGTACGCATCAAGGCCGCATCACAGGACGCCAGGTCCTGAACGCCATCGGAAAACCTTGTCTGCAGGGCTTCGTCGGCAGCCTGCGCCACGGGCCACTTTCCGCAGCGACTCATCAGCTCCCGGTAGCTGATCGCTACCAGTTCTTCACCAACTTTCGCAGCGCGCAACAGATCCGAGTAATACCAACTCTCTGCCGAACCCAAAAACGCAACCTGCATCTCGGTACTCGCTCACCTTGAAGAACAAACTGGACCTGGCTTCTCTTCCTCACTCCGCACCAAACGACTGCTGCAACACCTCCGGACAAACGGCTCCAAAATGATGACTGTTTCCCGTTTCAACATTGACCAGTTGCACCGCCGCTGGGCTGAACAGGAGCGGATCAATCTTGTAGAAATCTCTGTCGTAGGAATCGAAGATATCTCCGAAAGGACGACCGAAATCAGCTGAATCATTACTGGGAATACGTCTTCCCAGCTCAACCAGTTCCTGGTCATTACCATGCATCCAGATCTTCACCATACCCCCATAGAGGACCGCATCATTGGTCCATCCGATACCCGTGAGATCATCAGGGGCTACCGGCGGCAACGGCGCGTTACCGGTACCACGCACGATTGACTTCAAGTCACATCCCAGGCTGTGCATCTTATGCAAGGCAGTTTCCAAGGAACGCGCCACGACCTGTACTGTTCCCGCAAGACTGGCCGTCGGTGCGACCAGCAACGTGACGTCAGTGGGTTCCACCCGGCAATCGTCAGCGATGCGTGCACAGACTTCGTCGGAAGGAAGCTGGCCACTCTCGAGGACACCCACGATGGAAGCCGCTTGCTCCTGGTACCCCAGTTCCTGGAACAATGATTCACCAGCATACGCGGCCCGCATGGGCCCGGATCCCATGGCAAAATAATCACCCACCGATATTTTCCAACCAGCATACTGGGAAGCCATGCACGCCTGCAGTGGCTCATCCGTGGTTACGGTCACGGCATCGCCGCTCCAGACTGCAGGATCTGCCGGGTTCAACTCGACGCAACCCAGCCCTGCCAGGCAGATTTCTGCCAGTGCGACACCTGCCTGCAGGCTACCAGGACAGTGCACGCCACAATCGACAATCTGGCTGCCAGCTGGTGACCGCTGGCTGCGAATCTGCATACTATCCGCAGCTTCCAGTAACTGTTGGCAGCGTTGCCAGCTCTTTTGATTGAGATTCACAGCTAGAAATCCGTTTTCCCAGGAGGCAACCTATCGCAAGTTCTCTGCCCCAGGGGCGAGACGTTCTCATGATCTTCGATCCCGACTCACTTGGCAATGATAGGCACCCTCTTAATTCGCCTGATCCAAGGGTACTTCTTGTGCTCTCGATTACCTCGACAACCCGTAGTCGGTTATTTGCAGACACTCTACAATACCAGGCAGTCCATCGTCATCTTGGTCCGTTCGCAGCATTTACACTTGCCTTCACAACGCCTCCCAGGAAACCTGTCCGGTGCCTAGCCTAACGATCGAAAACTACGTAAAGGTGATCTACCAGATCTGCAGTTCTGGCAATCTCCCCTGTGCCTCCACTGGCGAACTGGCTACAGCACTGGCAATTTCTCCGGGCAGCGTCACCAGCATGCTGAAAACACTGCATGAGTCCGGGTTGGTCAAATACAAACCCTACGAGGGTGTCCACCTGACGACCAGCGGTGAAACACTCGCGCTACGTGTCCTGCGCCGACACCGCCTGATCGAATTATTCCTGGTCGAAACCCTGGACCTCAGCTGGGATGAAGTCCACGAGGAAGCCGAAAACATGGAACACGCGGTAAGTGACCTGCTGATTGATCGCATTGACCAGTATCTCGGTTGCCCCCCCACTGATCCTCACGGGGACCCGATTCCCAAGGCAGACGGCACTGTCGCAGCTGCCTCCGCACAACCTCTGATTGACTTGGAAATCCAGACCAGTTTCCACCTGGTTCGGGTGATTGACCAGACACCCGCGTTTCTCCGGTATTTAAGTGATGCCGGGCTGATCCTGGGAACATGCGGTATCGTCACTGAAAATCAACAGGAAGCCGGCACCATGACCCTGCAGATTGCAGGGTCTGCCACCGTTCTCTCCCATAACGCCGCCGGGAAACTACTGGTTGAAACCGTCGAAACAGGTTAGATTATGTGCAGGTGACGTCCCACTGCCCTCCAGTGACCCTCGCAAGGGGGAGCCGTGAACCGGGTCAGGCCTTAACCGGAGCAGCCCTAAGCGGGGTACTCTTGTGCGAGGGTCTCTCGAGGGCAGTTTGGACCATCCGCGATGTCGTACGATGAGGATGAATCAACGATACCACGAGGCCCGATAGGATGTCTGTAGACAACACTACCGATGGGAACTTGAGCCCCACGGATAGTAATGCACATGAGGCTTACGTCGTTATCGCTCGGCGATACCGCCCCCAGTCATTCCTGGATATGGTTGGGCAGGAACACGTCACCAAGGCCCTGGAAAACGCTATCTCCACCAATCGCGTTGGCCACGCCTACTTGTTTACCGGCGCTCGCGGTGTGGGGAAAACTTCACTGGCTCGAATTTTCGCCAAGGCCCTGAATTGCCAAGAAGGCCTTTCCAGTGAACCCTGTAATTCCTGCGATATCTGCCTGGGTATTGCCAACGGTGACGACATCGACGTTCTCGAACTGGACGGTGCCAGCAACAATTCCGTTGAAGACGTACGACGACTCCGTTCCAACATCGCAGTCCGGCCCAGTCGCGGACGTTACAAGATCTATATCATTGACGAAGTTCATATGCTCAGCAAGGAAGCATTCAATGCACTTCTAAAAACACTCGAGGAACCGCCCGAACATGTCAAGTTCATGTTCTGCACGACCAACCCAGAGAAGATTCTCGAGACCATTCTTTCCCGTTGTCAACGATTCGATTTCTCACCGGTCAAAACTGCTTCCATCCTGAATCGCCTCCAGTTCATCA
>JAZADA010000043.1:0-5283 GCA_036124135.1 Planctomycetota bacterium
CCCGGCATGGCAGCAAGGCCGTGACAGCTAGTCGGTACCGGGGAGGGGCTCCTCAGCCACGTCTGTAGCAGGATTATCGCGTTTCAAGCGATCGGCAATCAAGGTGTCAATGAGCAGCTGCCCGACATGATAGCTGATCATGGGCAGAATGGAGCCACCGGCCTGAACGGCCATCTCCAGCCCGACGATCAGGGTCTTTTGGCTGCCAGAAAAACCGACCGCCGTAGCGTCTGGACGAGAAAGACGCAGTAGCTGGGCCAGTGTAAATCCTGCCAGGAACATGCCCGTATGAATCACCAGCACGACGACAATCATCAGGCTGAAACTGCCCCATCCCGCGAGGCCGATCGTGGTCTCTCGCAGCGTATTGCCAGTCATGATCGCCCCCAGTAATACCATGCTCAGGATGCCACACTGGGACAGGATGCTCAGTTCCGGCTTCTTGCGGGTCGCCCAACTGCCCAGCGGACGATAGATGCGCAGCAATTGGGCCAGCGTCATGGGTAAGACAACCAGGATTCCAAGCTTGATGATCATTGCCCCCAGGTCCAGGTTCACGAGGTTTCCGGATTCCCCGGCGGTCCGTTTTAGCCAGTAGGGCGAGATGATAAAACAGGTGGCGTTCGTCAGGACAGTGACCATGATTGCAATGGAATCGTTGCCACCAGCCTTGCGAGTCCAGACCGAGGCAGATGCCAGCGTGCACGGTGTTGCCGCTGCAACGAGTAGACCAATTGCCAGGTTCTCTCCCAGGGCGCCATGCAGCAGGTTCATCTGTCGCAGCAGGATCACCGTTGCCCACATCGTTAACGGTAGCAATCCGAAGTTAATGGAAGTGGCTAACAGGGGCGCAGCAGGGCGCTTTACGGTGGCGATCATCATGCGGGTTTCCAGGGGTAACGCCATGATGAACAGAACCGCTGCCACGATGGTATGCCGTAACCCTGGTAGCTTTGCCAGCGGTTCGAGCCAGGGAGAGAATCCCATGCCAATGGCTAGCACTGTGGCGAGGGCAAACAGGAACCAGCGGCGTTTGAGAATTGACTTCACGTTTTCCAGCTTTCCAGGCAAGATAAATCGAGCGGTCTCAGGGATTGGCGGTGTAGGTTTTCAATTGTCCTGCACTGGCGTTGGGATTCAACCGCACTATCGCCACTTTCTTCATGCCGCTACACTTGAGACTGGTACTGGTTTTACCCGCCGCCGGTTCGTTTTTCCGGTCAAGGCCCCCCCGAACACTAGGAATTGGTGTCAGAGCGCATGTTACGTTACTGGACAGCCGGCGAATCGCACGGCAAGACGATGCTTGCCACGGTAGATGGTTTTCCCGCCGGCTTGCAACTGGAAACGGATCCGATTGATCACGAATTACGGCGACGGCAAGGTGGTTATGGCCGTGGTGGCCGTCAGCGCATCGAGACAGATGCGGTAGAGATTCTTACCGGGGTCTGGCAGCAGACGACGCTGGGGAGTCCAATCGCGTTGCAAGTCATCAATCGTGATTACAAGCTTGAGAAGATGGAAGATCTCCAGCGACCCCGACCTGGACACGGAGATCTGACAGGTGCCGTTAAGTACCTGGGCTCAATTCGCGGAGTGCTGGAGCGAGCGAGCGCTCGTGAGACAACGGTTCGCGTTGCGGCAGGCGCTCTGGCCAAGCAGTTACTGTCCCAGTTCGGTATCGAAGTCATCGGTTACGTGGTCGAACTGGGTGGAATTTCAATTGCTCCGCGAGCAGGTTCGATTGAGCAACAGCGAGAGTGGCGAGATGCCAGCGAGGTATATTCGCTGGACCCGGACCAGGATGATGAAATCAAGCAGAAGATTGACCAGGTTGGAAAGTCTGGTGATACGTTGGGCGGTATCGTGGAGACCCGGGTCGAAGGGCTTCCTTTCGGATTGGGAACTCATGCCCAGTGGGATCGCAAGCTCGATGGTCGCCTGGCCCAGGCCGTGATGGCCGTGCAGGCTATCAAGGGAGTGGAAATCGGTATGGGTTTTGAAGCTGCCCGGCGACTGGGATCCGAGGTGCACGATCCGATTACCTACGACGAAGATAAAAGAAATACCTCGACGCTGGGATTTGAGCGGCCGACCAATAATGCGGGTGGATTGGAAGCGGGTATGACCAACGGTCAGCCCCTGATCGTGCGAGCAGCTAAGAAGCCGATCAGTACCCTGAGCAAACCGCTGGGGTCGATCAACCTGGAAACCAAGGAAGCGGAAGAAGCGGCTTACGAACGTAGTGATGTCTGCGCGGTTTCGGCTGCCAGTGTCATTATTGAAAACGTGGTTGCCTTTGAAATTGCTCGGGCCCTGGTCGAGAAATTTGGCAATGACAGTATTGCTGAGATGCTGGCGAGACGAGACCTTTTTTACCAGATGGCAAGGGAACGTTGATTTCGTGGTAAAGGGCTCGCGAGTGCAAGACCACGAGCCACGAACAGATAGTTTGCGATTCGGACAAGGATGTTCGGTTAATGCATGATCGTTTGCGAAAAAACTGTTGTCGCCTGGTTTTCCTGCTGGCAGTGGCTGCCCCAACCGTCTCTATGTTGACGTGGGGGCTTGCTCGTAATACCTCCCTGGTGGCCAGCCAGACCAGGTTGTATTGGCAACAACAACTGACCGATATGCTGGGAATGCAGGTCAGGCTGACGGCAGTTGAGACCCCCCGACCCGGATTGACCGTGCTGCAGTCATTGCAGTTGAGTGACCGAGAAACGGGCGTACCCTGTGGTACGATTGCAACGGTCGAGTTATGGAAGGTTGCGGAAAAACAGCATGTTCGTATAGAAGATCCGCAGATGCAAATCAGCGAGGCTTCAGGAACGTGGCGTTGGGTTGTTCAGCAGCTGTTGCGTCGCCATGACCTGGGAACCGTGGTGATCTCAACAGGCCCGCTGGTCCTGGAGAGTTCAGGTCGGAAAAGCGCGACGTCACTTCAAGGGATGGAGCTGGCATGCCACTTGCAGTCTGTTCCGGAATGCACCACGTTGACGATCAATATGCAGCAACCGGGTTCTGGGAAAGCTCCTGTTGCGTTGCAGCTGCGGCGGCAACACAAGGAAACAGTGGGCACGCAGGTAACACTTGATACGGCGTCGGTCCCCCTGCCCTGCTCTTTGCTGGTTCCCTTGTTTCCGCGGTTGGCAGCGATGGGGGAGCAAGCACACTTTCAGGGGCAGCTGTCAGCAGAACAAACAACAGCGGGCCAGGTTATCGATGTCGCAGGAGATTTTCATGCCGTCGACTTGCAGCAGTGGTTGGGGGCGATGTCCGCCGGTGGCCTGACCGGGTTCGCTACGTTGCATTTGCAACCAGCTCGAATTATGGATGATATCTGCGTGCAGGCCAGCGGTCGCCTGGTCGCTGAAAACGGAATGGTGAAACGGTCGTTCTTGCAACGCGCAGCAGCGGAACTGGGATTGCAGTGGGTTCATGATCTTGGATCAGAACAGGCGGGCTACGACCGATTAAGTTGCCGATTTGATCTGGATAAAACCGGGATCCAGTTGTCTGGGGAAACCCGGGGCTCCGCAACGGGAGTTATCTTGAGTCATCCGAGAGGAGTCTTGCTGTCCGCTACGGGACGTCCGCAGCGGCTTCCCAGCCAGGCGCTGGCACGGTCCATGGGGGTACCAGCTGCCGTCGGATTGCCAGTCAGCCGAAGTGGCTTGCAGCAGTTGCAGGGCGCCAGTCGCAGACCGGTGCTACAGGCTCGTCCGACGTCACAGCTTAATCCAACGCTGCCTCGCTAGTGCTGGCTTATTCAGTCGTTGGGTCAGCAGCGTCACAGGCTTTGGCTCTTACCTGGTCTTGATGGTATATCGCGTGGTTGCCAGTCCCAGGAAAATCCAGTTGGTAACGACAAACCCGACGACATATTCCAGGCCACCGGCACCGGAACCATACGAGTGCAGCCCGACTTCTCCATTAGTTGAGAGCATCGGCAGCACGAAATTGACCCCGTACCAGGACATCACGATCATGGTTGCGCCCAGCACCGTGCCAAAGATCAGCCCAAAGTTACTGAACCAACCTGCGTAACGGCCATGCAGGATTGCCAGGTAAACCAGCAGGGAGATCAGGGCCCAGACTTCTTTGGGATCCCATCCCCAGAAGCGTCCCCAGGAAACATCTGCCCAGAGTCCTCCCAGGATCGTACCGGCTGCCAGTAACAGAACAGCCACCTGGATGGCCTTGTAGGCATAGCCAGCGAGCGGGCCACAGGCTTCCGGGGGCCGTGTTTTTGCTCTTTTCGAAGGTTCGGAAAGTTCGGAAGGTTCGGAGTCTGCAGCGGCGTCATCATTGGTGACCGTTTCAGTGCTGGTGCCAGTCGTACGGTACGTGCCAAACAGGTAATGGAACAGTGCCACGTTGCCCAGTCCCATGGCCAACGCACCAGCTGCATAACTGGAAACAATGCAGAGGACGTGAATCGTGAGCCAGAAATTCGTTCGCAGGACAGGCTGGAGGGCCGAGATGTTTTCGTCCAGGGCATCATTTGGTGCCAGGCAGGCCAGTAGGAAACAGAAACTGGCCAGGCTCGTGCCGGCAAGAGCAAATGATTTGCGTTTATAGACCTCGTCCATCAGGCGCCCCATCTGGTCGGTCTGTCGCCAACTGGTTGGAATGCAAACCAGGCTGAAAGGAACGCTCAGGACCAGGCGAGGCAAGAGCCAGACACTAGCTGCCACGCAGAACAGCCCCACGGCCCAGACGCCCAGCGTGTTGGCCATCCCGGCAGTATGTCCCTGGCTTGCATCCAGGTCCGGAACGATGTTGAAATACGGTCGTCCACCATCCCCCAGGGGCATCATCGTGAGAAAGTAGAGCAGTTGATACATGCACAACCCTCGTACGATCACGCTGGCCAAACCCCATAGTGCGCAGGTTTGTGCCGAGAATTGCTTGAGCTGAGGTTCGGTGAGTGGCGTTGCTTCCCAGCTACCAGGTATGGCAGTCAGCCTCCAGGCGCTGCGGATGCCGGTTTGTATCACGGGCCAGACCAGGAACCATGTCGCAAGTCCCAGGGTGACAAAGGGAACCCAGATGACTGTTTCGTACATGTTCGTCACGGGTGCCCAGCCGGTGATCATGACACGCAGGTAGAATCCATATGCGGTCCAGATCAAGGTTCCGAAGCAGACGGCAATCGCCACGGCAAACAGCTGTTTGCGGAACGTGCCGAAGGCCAGGGAGAAAGAGGCCAGGGCTAACAGGCACAGCATGAAAGATCGTCGGAACGGGTTGATGCGATTGTAGTTGACTTCTGTCTCC
>JAZADA010000044.1:0-11243 GCA_036124135.1 Planctomycetota bacterium
GGGCTCCCATGACCGCGCCTGATGCGTGTCGACCCGAGAGGACAGGCAACTGGTTGTGACCACCGTCACCGGAGTGAAAGCTGCGAACGATTGACAATTGATCGGTCATGCGAGCGAGTCGACCGAAGGTACCACCAAACCGGACTCCCGGGATATTGGTTTGCACGTCACCGGTGCAACAGCGAACATTTTCCGGGGCATCCATCTTCGGGTCCCACATCTCGTTCTGGGGGGGACCACCCTGGAGAAAGAGGAAGACGACCGACTTGTTCTTGATGTACTTGCGTTCCCGGGCGAGTGCCTGGCGATCCAAAAGGTTGGAGAGCGTGAAACTACTGGCACCGAGGGCACCTACTTGCAGGAAACGTCGCCGGGACAGGGATCCTGGGGTGCGTCGGGTATCAAGAATCGTCAGCATCGGAGGTCGCTCCTGTTGAATTGATTCACTGTTTCTATTATCGGGAATATGGCAGGAAGATGAAACAGGATTTCGTGAAAAATAGCGGATGAATCTTAGTCAGCTCGTGCTGACGACAGGTGCAACGGGTGTATGCGTAGCCTACAATCATGATCATCAGGTGGTAACCGGTAACTTTAACTTGAGCGGATGATTGATGAACCAACGCAAGATCCAGGTGATTCGTTTTTTTCTGCTCTGCGGTACGTGGTTGTCATCGTTTTGTGTTCATGGACAGGAACCACGTCCCTGGCGAGCCAATGATCTTTACGAAGCGGAAAGTTTTGGTGCGGTTGTGGTCGCGCCCGCTGGTAAGTCGGCCATTTCTATTCGCAACTGGATTGATTCCCGGAGCAAGATGCCTCGGCACGCTCTCTGGTTTTCCTGGGGCGATCCGTTGCAATCGATCGCCCTCGAAGCGAATCAGCCAGATGCGAGAAGCCCCGTGTTTTCTCCGGATGGTAAATGGGTTGCGTTTCTTTCCACGCGACCCCGCCCTCGTGGCTGGGAACAGACACCACGTGCCCCGGTTTACTCGGAACCGACGGTTGATATCTGGTTGCTCCCGTTGAGTTCAGCGATTTACCAGGAAGGAAAGAAGGGAGTTGCCATTCCTCTTGCGGGACTGGAGAAACCGTATGGACGTGTCTATCCGGATCAGAACTATGGGCGGCTGGCCTTCTCGCCAGATGGATCTCGATTGCTTTTTATTGCCGACGATGGTGAGGATCCTCGCAGCGATGCGGAGACCGATTCGGATGTGCTGGTCGTTCGCCAGGACCAGGGGGAAGGTTACGAGGGATTTGGACCCGGTGATGTCTGGGTGGCTGAACTGGCGGATGACCCAAGAGATCATGCCGCGTCTCGCATTACTCGGTTGACCGACGACCCGTTCTGGTATGGACAGCCGCAATGGTCTCCTGATGGGAAACGGATTGCGGTGTATGCGAATCGGACGTCGGTCCAGGAATCGATTCGCTATAGCTTTAACCAGAACTACGATATCTGGGAAATCAACGTGGCAACGCGTGCACTGCGACAGCTGACAAGTGATCCTGGCCCGGAGTTCTTTCCGCGATACTCACCGGACGGTTCGCGGCTGGTTTACCTGACCTCGCCCCGTCATCGAGGTCCACATTTCGATATCTATAGCTTTGGCGTTGTCACGACGGGAAGCAATCCGACGTCGCGAGTGGTCTTTGACTTTCAAGCTTCCGACGTTGATTATCAAGCGGTCGGAAATCCCAGCTCCCGGACACACGCTGATTGCTGGCAAGACGATTCGCATATCGTTTATGACGGCTACGTGGGGCTCAGTTCGAAACGATTTTTGTTGAATGTCGATTCCGGTGAGATCACGGAATCCGGCGTTTCAGATACGAGGTTCTCCAGGAGTCGCACGTTGGAAAGCCGTTTCCGTCCACGTGGCAAGCCTGGGCCTGCACGGCTCAATGCAAAGAGCCAACGCGTTGAATGGGACAATGGAGAGGGCATGAAGATCGACGGAGCCCTGGTGATGCCTCACCCTGAGATTGCCAAACCGCCTTACAAACTGATTGTCAATCCACATGGCGGACCGCATTGGCGAGCTTCATTGGGAGCAGGTTTTAACGACCAGGTGTTTGCATCACAGGGATATGCCGTCTTCAAGCCGAACTTTCGCGGCAGCCTCGGTTACGGCTTGAGATTCCTGGATGCCAACCGCGGCGATCTTGGCGGCGGCGATATGCGCGATATCCTGTCTGGTGTGGATCATCTCATTAAAGAGGGCGTTGCAGATGAGGATCAACTCTTTGTTTACGGGGGCAGCTACGGTGGGTATATGACCAGTTGGCTGGTCGGTCAGACCGAACGCTTCAAGGCCGCGGTGGCCGAGAATGCGGTTACGGACCTGACCATGATGTGGGCGCTGAGTGACCTGCAAAGCTGGACCGAGTGGTCGTTCGGAGGGCGTCCCTGGGAAGTTCCCAACGCGATGCGTCAGCACAGTCCGTTGACTCATGCCGGCAAGGTAAGGACGCCGACCCTGGTCCTGCACTCGGCCAATGATCGCCGTTGTCCATTGCCCATGGGCCAGGCGTTTCATCGGGCTCTCTTGCAGGCAGGTGTCCAGACGCAGCTGGTGATCTACCCGGAGGAACGCCATGCGATTAGCCAGCCTCGTCACCAGGTGGACAAGTTAAAACGAATCCTCGCTTGGTTTGAGTCCCATGGAGGACGTTGAGACCGTTGGAATGTCAAGTAACACGTTGGTTACGATAGGTCGGAAAAGCAACTTCGCCAGGTCAGGCTCTTGTAGATATGCTGCAGTTCCTCCCCCTTGGCGATGTCACGGAGAGCACGGATTTCAAAGGTGTCATTCTCGAGATCGCGGTGCATTTCGGTGTTCGGATCTGTCGAGCAATTGTAGTAGGTCGAGCAACCGGAGCCGATGGCCCAGACCGTGCGATCGTCACTCCAGGTGAAAACGTATGGGGAATCATTGCCGTCGAACGTTGCCGGTAATCGTCGCACGATGCCGCGTTCGATAATCTCGTCCTTGGCAATATCGCATGCTGCAAAGACCCCGGCGCCATGGGAGCAATGGTCCACGTAGACTTTTGAGCAATCAACAAGACCTTGCATGTGTCTTTCTCTCGCCGTGGCGATTCCAGGGTTCCAGGTGATTTATTTTACTGTGGGGGTCTCGCTCGGTGGAGGATTTGCAAGCGGGTTTGCCCGCGTAAGAAAAAACCCCGGCTGGGCCGGGGTTGGTGTGGCAATAATGGTTCCTCGTGGAACCCTCGAGTGGAGGATAGGGGACTTGAACCCCTGACCTTCTGGCTGCCAGCCAGACGCTCTCCCAACTGAGCTAATCCCCCGCATGGTCAGATGCCGAAACATCTTGATAGGTGTGGTGTAACAAGGCTTCACCACAAGCTTTAGCCAAGATTATCAATGACCTTGCTGACTGTCAAGAAGGTTCAGCCCGGTCGAACCCGTTGAGAGGTTATCGTGACGGAGCAAACCCCCGGTCGCCGAGGCAGTCGAAAACTGTGGATCAGTGCTGCACAGTACGGGATTTCCGTGCTGATCCTGGGGTACCTGTTCTACGGCGCGGCCCAGGATGAAAGTTTCAGTCGCTTGCAGGACCAGGCAACCCAGTGGCAAATGAGCAACTGGTTATTGCTGGGTGGCGCCTTCGTGGTTGGCCTGGGTGCCGTGGCCACCACGTTCTTTCGCTGGTGGGCCATGGTTCGCGCGCTCGATCTTCCGTTTCGCTTGCAGGATGCGTTTCGGCTGGGGTTCGTTGGTTTCCTGTTTAACTTCCTGACCCTGGGTGTCGTGGGAGGTGATTCGCTGAAGGCCTATTTTATTGCCCAGCAACAATCGGGGCGCAAGACCGAGGCGGTTTCGACCGTGATTGCGGATCGCCTGATGGGGCTTTATGCCCTGGCCATCGTAGCGGCATTGGCCCTGCTGGGTGTCGACGTGGTTGATGAGAAGGTGAGGGTGGTCCTGCAGGGAACACTTGGCTTCCTGCTGCTCGGTGGCGTGGCCGGGCTTGTCTTTATTTTCTGGGGTGGTCGCCTCCAGCAACCCGATCTGGCCCAGTTGTCGGAATCGGACACGGTGGGCCAGCGGATCGTGACCGCCTTGTTGCTTTACCGCAGCAAGCTGGGGCGGTTGGCCGCGCTGTTGACCTTGAGCTTGCTGACGCATGTGCTGTTCGCCGTTTGCGTTTTCATGATTGCCTGTGGCCTGGGCGGTGATCACCCTTCCTGGGGACAACACGTGGTGATGGTGGCGATTGCCAACGTGGCCGGTTCGATTCCGTTACCCGGTGGCCTGGGCGGTTTCGAATATGGTCTCGACTTCCTTTATCGTCGTGTTGCCAATGTCCAGGATAGCCAGGGTTTCGTGGTGGCCCTGGGATTTCGCCTGGTGACCCTCGGGATTGCCCTGGTCGGTGTTTTTTATTACCTGGCTGGACGACGGGAAATGAATCGACTGATGCAGGCTGCTGAGGCTGCTGAGGTGACTAGCCAGCCAGCTGCAACAGTGGTCGAGTAAAGCTTTCTTCCCGGGAATCAGGGTGCCGGGGCCGGTTGGGCAGCGGCTTTCTGGATCACCACGTGACCACCCTGCTTGACGACTGCCGGGGCAGCCGGATCGTCGTCGATCAGATCGCAATTGACCACGAGGGCACGGGAATAACCCTCGGTGCGTAGCTGGGCAAGTCCGTTGTTGCCGACCAGGCATGCCTCCACGCGGACACGAGAAGCACCGCCTACAGAGATACCACTACGCCCGTTGCCACGACAGTTGAGGCTGAGCAGGTTGGCATCAAAGACGCTGTCATGTGCGTTGATTCCATCGAGTCGAAATCCCTGGACCACCAGGTTGCGGATCTGGATATGACGAGCCTCGTAGAGCGTGATGCCGACCGGCAGGGATGTAGCCGATAAAACGTAGGCAGCCGGTATATTGTCCGCCTCGACGCGGAAGTAGACATGACCGCGAAACAGGCACCATTGCAGCGGTGCCAGTTCTGGTACTTCCGTCGCATCCTGGGGTACCGTGACACGGGGACCGGGACGTCCGTGCAGGTAGAGAAGAATGTGACTCTTGAAACGAGGTTGGTAACGGAAGACGCCGGGACGATTGGGAACCGACTGCCATGCTGCCTCCGGGATAGGACGTGAACCGTCCAGCGTGGCACCGTTGCCTTCCAGGATAAACGGTTGAGTGAGCATACCACTGTGACGACTGGCCTGCAGTGTGACGCTTTCGCGATATGGTTCCTTGGTCTTGGCCAGGATAATGTGGTCGCCGCGTTGAGCCACTTGCAAGGCCTTGGCAATGGTTCGAAAGGGGCCGCTGGCCAATCCTGTCAGGTCGGGAGAACGTCCGTCTCGACGGTCATCTCCGGTTTGGTTGTTGACGTATCGATTCTCAGCAGCACAGTGGTCGGGTGCACCCAGGGTTGCCAGTATCGGCAGCAGTGCAAAGAAGGTAGTTGTGAAGTTGCGCATGGTCGTAGGCTTTGAGTACCAGTCGACGGGTGAATTCGCTAACCAAGAGCAGTCACGTTAAAAAACGGACTGCGGAGGCGAATTTTGCGCAAGGAACGGTTTGACGTCAAGTAAATCTGGGTAACAAGGAAGGAAAAGTAGGGAAAATAGCAAAAAACCTCTCGGCGGGTGGCCGATTCTCCCAGCTCCCCTGTTTTTTTTACTGCCTTAGGGTGATTTGGCAGGTGTTGGAGCGGGCTGGGCGGGTGCCGGAGTACCTGGACCAGCAGGTGTCGAATTACCCGGTCCCGGGTTGGGTTGTGCGGGAGCTGGAGTTCCAGGGCCCTGTTGCGGTGCCAGGGGATTTTGCCCAGCAGGCGGAGTGATCTGTTCGATGTACGGTCGTTTTTGTCGATAGAAGGCGAGTCGTTGTCGAATTCCTTCTGCCTGGAGCCCACCGCCCATTAACTGGACTGCTGCTTCACCGGCCTGGATCGCCTTGTCAAATTGTCCATTGGAGGCAAAGGCATCGCCCAATGCCATCAGGACCTGGGGATTGGTTCCCTGGGTATATTTGAAGGCGTTCTCGGCCAGCTTGAGTGCTTGGGCGGCATTGCGGACGGCGGCATCTGGATGGGTGGATCGAATTTGCGAGAGTCCGATGAGGGCATGGATATTCGTGGGGGTCTGCTCGATGACATGTTCAAAGTGCTCGATGGCTCCTTCCACTTGTCCCAGTTGTCGAAGGATGAAGGCCATGTGGGTATGGGCCCGGATGTAGTTGGGGCGAATATTGATGGCTTGCTGGTAGAAGCTGATACTTAAGGGCAGGTTCCTGATGGCGGCGTGCGTATCACCGAGAATATAACTGGCCTCGGCGTAAGCGGGCAGGTAATTGACTGCCCTGAGCAGGTTAGCCTGGGCGCCCAGTGGATCTCCCACGGCCAACAGGTTTGAGCCGATCTCCAGGTAAGCTGAAGAAATGATACTGCGCAGGTTTTCATCGCGGACCATGTTACCGGCTTGCATCGTGGCCTCAGGCAGTTTTTCTGTGAGGATGGAAGCGGCTGGTGACAGGTTTGCCTGGATCAATTCCACGATGGGCTTATGGAAGTCTCGATCGGCCAATTCTACTTTCCGCATGTATTCCAGTGCAGGAAGATTGTCGGTCTGTCGGGGGGCACCTTCGGACATTTTTTTCAGTGCCTTCGGACCAGCCAGGAAGCCACCCAGGAAGACATGGCGTTGGTTCAGGTAATGAGCCGGACCACCCCAGTAGGCAAAAGCCAGGTCGTCATTAAGGCGTTGGTCAATCTGGATTGCACCCAGCCGCGCGGGTGAAAGCTTGATCCCCTCTCCGGGGGTTCCCAACAGTAGTAGTTCCGAGGTGTTGTACCACAGCACACTGTTGGGAAAGACATCGACGAAGGTTCCTACCAGGGAACGGAAATGTTCCTTGCTGAGAAACTTGATAGGTACGAACTGGCAGAGAATACCGTTTTTCCTCAGTCGTTTCCTGGCGACCTGGTAGAATTCTCGTGTATAGAAAGATCCCAGGCCAGGTCGAAAGACCTGTCCGATCTCGATGGAAATAATGTCGTAATTATTTTTCGTGTGCGTGATGTAGTTGCGACCATCATCAAA
This sequence comes from Planctomycetota bacterium, assembly GCA_036124135.1. GTDB lineage: Bacteria > Planctomycetota > Planctomycetia > Pirellulales > Pirellulaceae > JAZADA01. Next base: position 7,096 of record JAZADA010000044.1, read on the forward strand.
GATGACGTTCACGGCTGAGTCCATCAGCCAGTCAGCCTTGAACTCGTCGGTGTGCAGTTGCAGCAATTCCACGAGGCTGGGTTCAATTTCCACGCAATCCAGTTTCTTGACATCGTGCATGAGGAATCGTCGCGCGGTCTGGCCGGGACCCAGACCCACAACCAGGACATCTTCGGGCTGTTCGTGAAGGATCGCGGGAATGTGGGCTGCCAGGGCCTGGTGGGTTCGTTCTGAGGTTCCCTGCCAGAGCCGATCAATTTCCAGGATCTTATAAGCGTCATCCTGGATGATAGAGACGGTGGAGGCGCTTCCTTCACGATGGTCGATCAAATCGTTGTTGCGTGCCAGGTAGTCACGGGGCAAGTCGGTTGGCATCAGCCGTGGTGTGAACATCCAGCAGGCCGCAGCACCAATTACCAGCCAGAGCCGAAGCATGGACGTATCGAGCATCAGCCAGGCACCGATACCGGCCAGCAGGCCAATCCCGGTCGTCCACTTGAGCGTTTCTGCCATGCCGGCGTAGGGTAACAGGATGAATCCAATCAGCAGCGATCCGCAAATACCACCAATGGTGTTGAGGGCTACCATGCGTCCCACGCTGACGCCGGCGTGGGATGCTTCTTCCACGACGAAACGTATCGCCAGCGGAAAAGACATGCCTGAAAGTATCGAGGGGACCAGCATGATCAGCGCGATCAAGTAGATCTGCGAAGACATGTCTGGGCGATCGGAAAGGCGCGTCCAGAGGGTTGCCGGCAGCAGCATGGCGACCAGGACCAGCAGCGCACTAGCTGATTGGACACAGCCAAACAGAAAGCCAGGGCGTTGTACGCGATCAAACCGGCTGGCCGCAACCAGGCTGCCCAGGACGATGCCGAGCAGGATGACGGTCAGCGTCAGCGTGTAGGTGTAGACCGTGTTGTGCAGGATCAGCGACAGGAAACGTGTCCAGAGTACCTCGTTGGCCAGGGCAGCAAATCCGCTCATGAAGAACAGGCCCGCCATGACGACCGATGGATTCGGTGGAGTCCAGGGTTCTTCCTCGTAGTATTGCTCGTCCTCTTCGTCGTACTCTTCCTCGTGGTCCTGGTCGGCTTCGTCCACGGCGACTTCTTCGTCGGCCAACTCTTCTTCTTCGTCCTCTTCTTCGACAACGGGTTCCACGTAGGGGACGATTTCTGGCATCGTGAGTCGCCAGGCAACCAGGCCGATGACCAGGTTCAGTGCCGCTGCCAGGTAAATAGCATTGTGGATTCCGAGGAGGGGAATCATCAGGAAGCCGCAGCAGGCACAGCCGCAGGCAGCACCCAGGGTATTGATAGCGTAAAGCCATCCCACGGGGCGAGCTACACGAGGTGACTGGCGAACATATTGTCGTACGAACAACGGTAGCGTGCCACCGATCAGGACCGTGGCAGGTAGAATACAGGCGGTGATCAGTAACCCACGGTAGGCTGGCAGCAGCAACATTCGAACGAAGGAACTGTCAGTCGATGAGTTGCTCCACTGGTCGTAGAACATCCCAAAAGGTGCCTCGACAAGCTTGAAGAGAACCGGGGTCAGGGCGGCCAGGATGCCGATCCATATTTCCAGCTTGGCGTAGGTCTTCAGTGGAGTCAGTTGGTGTCGGGTTCGTTTACCAAACAGGTAGCTGCCGATGGCCAGTCCACCGAAGAAGACGGCCACGACGGTACTGACGGCCAGCGTCGTATTGCCAAACACCAGGGATGCCTTGCGGATCCAGCAGATCTCGTAGACCAGGGCCAGGAACCCGGACATGAAAAAACAAGCTCCGGCCAGCCAGTCGGATCCCGTCAGCGGTTGCGAGGGAATCGAGGCAGTCGTGTCCACGTTGTCCGGTGAGGCGTCGGCGGGTACCGAGTCAGCAGCTGGATTGGTGACGGGATCAGAGGGGTTTTCAGCAGCCATAATCTTTCCAGGTTACCGGGCAAGGAAAAGTGGTTGAACAAACCAGGAGTACGCAACGCGCTTGGATCGGTTCGGGAACATCAGGCGAAGTCCCGCACAGGATTCCGTGAATGCGCAGAAACGGTTCTGGTACACTCTATAATTCCCGCCAATTTAAGGGAAAACAAGCGACCAGCGGCGATGCGCGGCGAATTGATCCGGGAAATCGCGCAACGTAGGGGTCAGGGCATCTAGTGATACCCTGACCGGTCAGATTATGAGGATCGCAACGGTTAGTTGCGATCCAGGTGGCTGTCCTGCCACGCTTTAAACGGGGCCGGCAGCCTTGATCGCGTCGCTGGCCTGGTCCGCATAGTTGGCAAAGTTCTCGTGGAACAAGCCGGTCAGCTTGGCAGCCATCTCGTCGTACTGCTGCGGGTCTGCCCAGGTTTGCTTGGGCATCAGAACTTCGCTGGGACAATCCGGACAGGAAACAGGTACAGCCAGTCCAAAGACCGGATCGGCCACGGTTTCCACGGAGCCCAGGGCCCCACTGTGGATGGCGTCAATGATCGCCCTCGTGTGCTTCAAGCTCATCCGTTCTCCCACGCCGTGTGCACCACCACTCCAGCCGGTGTTGACCAGCCAGGCATCGGAACCGTACTGGTTCATCTTGTCGGCCAGCATTTCCGCGTACTTGGTGGGATGCCAGACGAGGAAGGCCGCACCAAAGCAGGCCGAGAAGGTAGCCTGGGGTTCGGTGACTCCCATTTCCGTTCCGGCGACCTTGGCCGTATAGCCATTAATGAAATGGTACATGGCCTGGTCGGCAGACAGTTTGCTGACCGGGGGCAATACGCCGAAGGCATCGCAGGTCAACAGGATGATGTTCTTGGGATGTCCGCCTACGCAGGGGATCTTGGCATTAGGGATGAAATCGATGGGATAGGAAGCTCGCGTGTTTTGCGTGATGGAGCAGTCCGTGTAGTCACAGATTCGCGTGTCGGGATCCTGGACGGTGTTCTCGAGTATGGTTCCGAAGCGAATCGCGTCATAGATTTCCGGTTCCTTGTCGGCGGACAGGTCGATGGTCTTGGCGTAACACCCACCCTCGATATTGAAGACACCGTTATCGGTCCAGCAGTGTTCATCGTCTCCGATAAGTTTTCTTGCGGAGTCTGCCGAGAGCGTCGTTTTGCCTGTCCCGGAAAGACCAAAGAAGAGTGACACGTCACCATCAGCACCCTCGTTGGCCGAGCAATGCATCGAGAAGACACCCTTCTTGGGCATCAGGTAATGCATGATGGTGAAGATTCCCTTCTTCATCTCGCCTGCATACTGGGTACCCAGGATGACAAATTGTCCCGTTTCGAAATTCAGGCTGACGCAGGTTTCCGATTCGACTCCCGGTGTCTCGGGGAGTGAATTTTCTTCACCACCATTGAAAATCACGTAATCCGGTTCACCGAAATTGGCCAGCTCTTCGGCCGTGGGACGGATCAGCATGTTGTTCATGAACAGGGCATGGTAGGGACGCGAGCAGATGATCCGGACCTTGATCTGATGATCCGGGTCCCAGCCGGCGAAACCGTCCATGACGTAGAGTCGAGGCTTGGTATTCAGGAATGCAATCGCGCGATCGTGATTCACCTGGAATGATTCCGCCGAGAGCGGTGCATTGACGGGGCCCCACCAGATATCGTCCTTGGTTTCCGCGCCTTCCACGATTCGCTTGTCTTTGGGGCTACGGCCCGTTTTTTCGCCAGAAAGTGTCGCGATAGCCCCACTGGCTGTTATTTGTGCCCCATCAAATTCAAGACCGTGCTCATAAAGCTTGGCTCGAGAGCCGTTGCGAGTAATCTCGGTCACTGTGATGCCGTAGGATGACAAATCCATGGAATTCCTTTCAAAAGCGTTTTATGTGGATTCTTGTTGTTTGGGAGGCGTGACCAGCCGCATTTGATGGACCAGAATAGCTCTCGGCGTGTCCCGGGGGGGATATCAAGGGGATATCTCCCCGGCGGGAATTACATTAGTACACCCTTTTTAAGGGCTGTTACTGGTTTCATCAAGTAGCCGAGAATCAAGTAGCCGAGAACTGAGCGTTGGTATTTTCGGATGGTTTTCGGGATACCAAGATTACGTTCCCTGGGGAATTGTTGGCGAGGCAGCAGGGCACTGCGAGAATGGCATCAAGCAACGCCTGTGGCGTGAGTGTTCTGGATGTTTGGTGACCAGGG
>JAZADA010000045.1:0-7121 GCA_036124135.1 Planctomycetota bacterium
GCGGAGGTTACGTGACTGCGAATCACGGTATACAGGTTACTTCGCTGCGCCAGCTTGGGTAACAATTCCGTGAAATGCATGCCTGGGGTTCGAGTGGGTATGGTCGCGAAGGGGCCACGGTATTCCGAGGGAGCATCCGGCTTGGGGTCACAGGTATCCAGGTGACTCGGTGCACCCCAGAGAAAGATAAATAATACCGACTTGGCACGTCGGCGGGATGGGGCGGCAGTTGCCAGGTTGCTCATGCCGAGGCCCAGTGGAAGCGAGGCACCGAGACGCAGGAAAGAGCGGCGTGTGGCCCCGCTGCACGTACGAGCGGCAAAACTGCCAATGTCAAACATGGTGTCCCTGCCAACAGTGGAATGGTCCTGGTGCTAACAGTTAGATGATAACCGAATCAGCAGCGTCTGGAAAACCACGAATGGGATGCAATGCAACAGTAAACCGGCCAGTCAGGTCCGCAACACACTGGTGGTTTGCGGATGATCGTGCTAATACGCAACGTCTCACGGAGAGATCGTATGGCCAGCAATCGCCTGCTTCCATTGCTGGTGGCTATCGGCGTGGCAGCCGTGATCACGATCTATCTATATGACGTAGGCGTGAACTGCCGTCCTGCGGACGTACCTGGACGAGGCAGCATTCAACACGCCGTGCGGACCCTTACCGAACACGTACCAGCTTGATGATGCGTCCCGAAACGTTCCAGTCCTGGACATACAGGTTGCCATCCTTGTCCCAGTAGGATCCGTGGGTGCCGTTGAAGATCCCCTCGATCCACTTGTCCTGGGGCACGTTAAATACGACTCGAGGCTTGGAATTCTCGCGGTCGCCCAGGATGGAAACGATTTTGTTGCTCTTGTCGAGAATCACAACTCGGCCTTCCAGGTCTGGCACGGAAACATAATCTCCCTGGACGGCAGCAGAAGTTGGCATGCCGAGGCCTGTGATCACAACGTCGATGAATTTTCCTTCCAGGCTGTAGTGCAACAGGCGGCCCTTGGGCTTGTGGTTGCGATCACAAACCAGCAGGCGTGGTGGGTCGTAGCGTGTATCCAGTGTCATGCCGTGGGCCGTGTTAAATTGTTTCAACTCGTTGCCCTTGGTACCGAAGTGCATCTGGTATTTGCCGTTCTTATCAAACTTGAAGATGTGGTTGCTGGCGTAACCATCTGACAGGTAGATGTCACCGTTGGCAGTGACCGTGATGGCCGTGGGACTGAATCGTTTCAGGTCCAGTCCAGATTCCTTGGGGAAGGGCATCTTCAAGATGATTTTGCCACTATGAGCATCGAACTTGATACCCTCGGCGGCAGCGTTACGAGCGGCATAAATGAATTCGCCGTCGGCTTCCTTGCGGATTTCCATGTCATGCATATTGGAATACTTGGGACCAAGATATTCCTGGATCACTTTGCCATCCGGTGAAAATACCACAACTCCCTTGTTAGCACTGGTGTAGATGTTGCCTTTGCTATCGACAACAACGCCACCATGCGTGGGGCCCAGGGCAGACTTTCCATCGGGACGGAGTCCCCAACCCGGTACCGTGTCGAAGGTCATGACTCCACTGCCCATGCGTACTGGTTTCGTGGTTTCGGCAGCCAGGAGGGGCAGGGTAAAGCCCAGGACGAGCATGATAGCGATGTGCATCGAACGGTTTTTCATGGTTGGAACTCCAGGTTGGTATCAAAGAGCTTGGATGAGCTAAGTCATGTATCAGCCGGTATTAGAGTCTGTAAAACACCCGCCAAGCAAGAGGGGGGGCAATGCCTCTTGCAACACCAGGCAGAATCTACGGTTAATGAGCCAAATTGCCAGCGGGTTGGTAACTTGGATTTGATTGGCCCCAAGATAAGGAGCTGGAAAATGTCACGCGAAAAGATCTTGTTCCTGTCCGGAGGCTCTGCGGTGAGCCTGATCGTGGCCGTCCTGGCCATCGTGGTTACGCTGATCTGGACTTCACCCACGAGCGTGACGGAGAGAGTCCTGTGGCACCTGCTGGAAACGACGGGTACCCTGCTGGTAGGCTCGCTGATGATCTACCTGTACACGCGGGAAATGATTGTTAGCGAGAAAAGCAGCTCACTCAGTTGCGTGGCCTATGCAAGCTATCACGTGACGATCGTGTCCATCGTGGTCACCTCGCTGACCATTTTACCAGTTTTCTGGAAGGTCTTTGTCGACGATCCATTGCTCTGGAAAATTGTCGGCACGTCATTTTCCACGCTATTGGCCTCACTCGCGATCGGCAGACTGAGTGGAATCTCGCCTCGCCATAAACGTCTGAAGTCCCTCAGGTTCTAGGTTCCAGGAAACCTGCTTTGCTGGCGGCGGTCAAGGATTTTAAACGCCCTGCTTTTGAGCGGGGCGTTTCGCATTTACTTGAGGATCTTGATCTGGAGATTCTTGAAGTGGACGATCATCCCCGGGTCGTGTAACTGGAGCTGGATCATGCCTTTCTCCAGGCGGCGCTCGCGGGGCAGATGCTCGATAAACTCGGACGAGGGTTTGCCGTTAATCGAGAAAGCAAAGCGATTTCCCTTGACCGAGACGTGCACGTCGTTCCAGCCACCCTTGTGGATGTCGTCAAGCGTCACGGCGCCGGCGATCTTGGTTACCGTCGGCTTGTCATCTTTATCGATGACCAGGCGATCGCCGCGAAAACAGGCGTGTTCTCGCCGGCCGGGCGTATGGAAATCCCAGGCCCCCAGGACCTGCTTGCCAATCCCGACATGACCGAAGTCAACATGGTAACCCTGGAACAGGCGTTTACCGGTCTTGTCAGGGATGGCACGAAGATTGATTCCGCTGTTTCCCTTGCCAGGAAAGCGATAACTGAGCTTCATTTCGAAATCAGCGATCTCGTGGTTGTCGAAAACCAGGTAACTGCGGCCCTTGTCCCCGTCACCCACGATCATTCCGTTTTCGGCAGTCCAGGCGAGCTTGGCCTTGGCGGGCATCACGGACCAACCCTGGAGCGTCTTGCCATTGAACATGGAAACAAAGCCAGGTGACAGTTTCGGTTCGGCAGCAGGGCTGCAGGTTGCGATCAGTGTCAACGTTATGAAAGCAGTCCACCGGAGGAGGGAGGAGTTGTAATTCATTTGATTTGTCCTAGTTCTGAAAGGTAGCGAATAAGATCCAGTAACTGGGGACGCGATAATAACGCCGGGAGGCCCCGGGGCATGACGCTTCCAGTAACGTGCTTCTCGTCGATCTGTTCCTGTTTAATCGTGATGGTGTTTTTGGTCGCCAGGTCCTCGAGTACCAGGTCGCCAGACTGGTCGCTCTCCTTGGTCCGTCGCTGGTAACCCTGGTGGATCCTGCCCGCATCGGTGATCACTCGCACCAGCGAGTATCCCTCCTTGACCTGGCGGTTGGGCCAGAGCAATTCTTCGACGATACGATCAGCGGAGAGCGTCGTGCCGATAGCTGTCAGGTCAGGGCCCACCCGGCCACCGTTACCGCCCACCTTGTGACAGGAAGCGCAGGCAACGGTCTTAAAGAGGAGGCGTCCACGCTCGGCGCTGCCCGTCTTTCTGGCTTCCTCGACCAGTTGCTGCACGTAGGCCTTGTTGTAATCAGGAGTCTGGTGTGCCGTGCCGATAGCCCGATTGAGAATGACCATGAGTGCCTGGTCTGAACGACCCGTGGAAAAAAGTGCTGCCAGGAGTTGCCTGGCGACAGCGGGTTCCAGTTTGTGGATTTGCAGGGCAGCAGCCAAGGCCTCGGCGCCACCGGTTCGATCCAGGAACGCGGTTAAGATGCTCTGTGAGCCAGCTGGTTTCAACTTGCCCGTGGCAAACAGGGCGGCGGCTTGTTGAGCTGCTGTTGCCGCGTCAAGGGCAGCCAGTGATTTGATAGCAGCGGACTTCAGAGCGAGCGACTGGGATTGCATTGCCGAGTTTAGCAGTCGTTCGCGGCTACCTGGTATCCCGAGATTGACCATGGCGGTGAAGGCAGCAGCTCTTACCGGGATGGGTAACGTGGGGTTACGAGCGGCCTTGGAAACTGCGTTTGCTACCTGGTCGACTTTCCAGGATCCGGCCAGTGAGAGAGCCTGCACCTGCAGTTCGGGATGCGATTGGCGAATCAGGGGTGCCAGGGCAGCCCCGAGATCACCTTCCGGACGCACGTCGCGAAAGTCAGCGTTTGCTACCAGGATTCCCAGGGCCTGGGCATGGGCGTTCACGTCGTAACGACCTGCCTGGGTGAATGCCTTGGCGTCGAGGCCGTAGGATTTCAATTCGCCGGGGCCACCGACGGCCAGGATCGTGGCGATGGCAGCAGCCCGGGTCGGTGGCTTGAGGTTGGGAGTTTCAAGTAACTTCTCGAGGCTTGCCAGGACATCCCGGCCGCCAGTTTCGTTCAGGACGGCGGCCAGGTGATTCGGCCGAGTAAAGGATACGGTGCCCTGCTTAAAAGCCGGCATCCAGTAAGGTTGCAGGTGATGGACGGCCTGTTTGAAGGCATATTGGATCCAGGAATCCATCGGCTGGTCAACCACGCGGGCAGCAACCTCGATAGATCGCGGGGAATCGATGGCAGCACAGGCCAGAACAGCTTCCATGCGTACGCGTGGGTGTTCATCCGTGATACGCTGCGTGAGCAGGACGAGTGGTTCTTCGAGTCGATCGTGCCAACGGCCTACGATGCGAGTGGCGTACGCCCGGGCCCGCGGATCCTGGGCTTGCAGGAGTCGGGCAAGCAGACCCGGTCGGATGACTTCCAGTGTTGCGTAAGTACCGAGGGCCTCATACAGGTGATGTTCATAACGTGGCAGCTTCGGGTCCAGGTCCTGGACCCAGCTATCGAGAGCCTTGCTGACAGTTGCTGTATCAAGCGTGGTACAGGCTCGCTTGGCCTGGTAGCGTGTCCAGTGTTCAGGTGACTTGAGCGCTTCCAGCACCTGGTCCAACGGAGCGCTTGACAGGTTGATGGGTTGCGTTGAAGGTTCTTTCGTCGAGATGCGCCAGATGCGGCCATGTGCCTTGTCACGATTCGGATGGCGATAGGCATCGTCCTGGTGACAGGTGATGGGATTGTACCAATCGACCACGTAGACAGCACCGTCTGGCCCAACCTTGACATCGACCGGTCGAAAGTTGCGGTGGCGTGATTCGAGCAATGGATCTTTCCACTGCAGGGAAAAGCCGGCGCCGTCTTCTTGCACCGAGAATCGTTTGATGCGATTTGACTTAAAGTCACCGACCACGAAGTCACCGTGCATCGATGGGGGTAAGTGGCGACCGTCCAGGTAACCGATACCGCAGTAACCGCCTGGTCGGCCGATGGTTCTTAGTCGCAGGCGATGCGTACTGGGGATCTGGCCCGGCGAGAGGTAGGTGACGCCACCGGCACCGTCAACACTGAAGACCTGTCCCCAGGCATCAAAGGCGACTCCCCAGGGATTTCCCGGACCCATGAAGTCATCGAGCAGCGGGTGCAGTTGCAGGCGTCGAGGTCGAAACCGGTAGAAGCCAGCCTGGAAAAGGTTGCTGGCTCCCCATGGTGTTTCCACGCGTGACTCGCAGCCGTCCCCCTGGCCGAAATAGAGTTCTCCCGCGGGACTCCAGATAAAGGAATTGATGGTCTGGTGCGAATCGCCGTTCCCGAAGCCACTCAGCAGCACGCGTCGTTGATCCGCCCGACCGTCCTGATCCGTATCCTGGAGGAACAGGATCTCCGTGTTTTGTCCGACATAAACACCACCGTCCCCCCATTCCAGTCCGGTGGGAATATTCAGCCCCTCGGCGAACACGGTTGACCGGTCGGCCTGGCCATCCTGGTCGCGATCCTCCAGGATGATGATCTTGTCATTCGGGACATCGCCGGGAAACACGTGGGGGTAGGTCGTGGTGACCGTCACGTACATGCGCCCCGCGGGATCCCATCTTAGGGAGAGCGGAGACGTTAAGCCTTCACGCTCGGATGCGAACAAGTTGACCTGGAAACCTTCCGGCACCTTGAAGGAGGCCAACTCCTTCTTGATGTCGGCGTCATCGACGCCGTGCAGGATCTCGGGATCCGGGCGGTCATGACCAGGGTCCTGGCCACCGTCAGCAACCCGCCAGATGCGTTCTTCTGCCCGCTGGATTCGCGGGAGCAGTTGTTTCCATTCCTCCTTGAAGGGAACGGAGTTTTCACTGCCGCGTGTGAACTGGCGCCTTGAGTCGTCACCGTAAAGTAGTTTCCAGTTGGCTGGTCGCCAGTAGTCGTACCAGAGACGATGTTTTTCAATGACCGCTTTTCGTAGTGGTTCCAGGCGGGCCGGAGTGGGCACCGGGATCCCCAGTTGTCGGGCAATTTCCTGGGCTACCCGCGCCTGGGCGGATGGTTTCACGTGCATGCCGTTGTCGGTCAGTTCCGTCATGGGTGGGTTGAAAAGATCGACCAGCAGCAGCTTGCGCTGACGGGCAATTTCCGTGATGGCCTGCACGTAGGCTGCCAGGTCATTATTTCGTGCCGAGAGATCAGGGATCAGGGCGCTGGGTGGTTTCTCGAAGCGCGTTGGGGTAACCAAGATCACCTGGCGAGCCTGCTGGCTGAGTCGGTCGACCAATTGCTCGTAAGCCTGGCGGAAGGATTCCAGTTCTCGCGGGCCGGCGAGGGCTTCCAGTTGTCCAAGTTGTACGATGAGCACCGTGGTGCCAACTCGCTTGAGTTGGTCGTCCCGATCGCCAAAACCATCTTTTCGCCAGCGTTCAATCACGCTGCCCTGGCGAAAGACCGTATCAGCTTCCCAGGAGAGGTCGCGGAACCGGGGCCGGGCCCTGGCAAAGGATCGGGTAAGGATGGCTTCCAGGTGACCCGCTTGTTGCAGGTGAACCATGTTGGTGCCACCCAGGAAGGTCACCACATCCTTTTCTTGCAGCGCCAGGGGGGCCTGGCTGTGGCCCCGCGTTGGTACGCCCAGGAGCAGGATGCCAAGCAGTAAAAATCCAGGGCAGCGGAGTAAGGGTCTCATGATAAAATGTTCCCAGGTACCGATCATGCCGTCTCGTCGCAGGGACGACGACGTTCAGATTGTCGATCATTTTAGTACGGGTTTAAAGTACCTGGCGACAGAAAAAAATCGTGGAATGATTCTTTCCGGCGGATAACAGGTGGGATCGCTC
>JAZADA010000046.1:0-7241 GCA_036124135.1 Planctomycetota bacterium
CTGGTACTGCTTGATCGGCTGGAGGGCCGGCGGCAGTTCGCGGTCGACCAGTGACTCGTTAACCAGCTGGAAAACTCCCTGTCCACTGGCACGCTTGCTTGGTACATTCCCGCGTTCGAAACCAAGTGGAGTGACCTGCCTGGGTGCCAGGCCGTTCCCTTCGACCATGAAGACGAATCGGGGGGGCAGCTTGGCAGCGCCGGCAGCCTGGGCCTTGAGTTGACTCAAGATGGGTGTCGCCAGGAGGCTCCCCGTACCGATGGTTGCTTCCCGGAGGAATTGTCTGCGAGTGGCCATGGCTTAACTCCGCTCTGTGGGTTTGGCAGCTGAGAACATGTTATCGTACGGTATTGCTTGTTTTCGGTAAACGAAAGAAAAATCTTGTTTTTTTTAGCCTGCAGCCTGTAGGTTTCAGTGGTGTCTTACTCCGTCTTGGTGGTGATCGAGTCGACACGTCGATAAAGAAATGAATCGCTAGTCAGCAAGGAAGTGATCAAGGTTTTCATGCTGCCACCACTTGCGACATAGTCCTTGTCGGCCCTTCGTAGCGTAGCTGCGTCGTGAACGGTTTCGTTGCGGCCCATCCAGTAGCGGAAGGCGTGGCGGATGAATACCTGGCGAACGTGGTCGGAATTGGCCAGCTTGTGAACCAGCTCAATCGGGTCGGCGACCTGCGATTCCAGGGTGTTAATCCCGGTCAGGCCAATTGTCCCGGAGCTGTCGACCGGCTTACCCAGTTCCCGGGTCCGCCAGCGACCAAAGTGATCGTATCGTTCAAAGGCCAGTCCCAGCGGGTTCATTCGCTCGTGACACTTCCAGCAGTACTGCTCCTGCGTGACCTTCATTTTTTCACGCAGGGTTAGCGTCTCGTCGTTAGGGAGTTGGGCATCGACCGTGATCGGCAGGTCAGGCACCGTGCCGCCGAGCAGCTTGGTGCGGATCCAGAGCCCGCGACGAATGGCGTGGTTATCAAAGTTATCGCTCTTGGCGACCAGCCAGGCTGGCTGGGTCAGAATGCCAGCCCGCTGACCCGCAGGTAATTCAATCGGTTGTTCGACAATCCATTTCCAGTCGAGTGGCAGGCTGTAGGAGAGATAGTTGCGTCGGTCTGCCTCCCCCATGTTGTTAGGCTTGCCATCGCGATCGATGCCGTATTGCACGAAACTCTTGCGGGTAGTGAGTAGTTCTCGCAGGACATCCTTGTCTTGTTCGTAAAGGTACATGATCAATTGGTCCGTATCCCGAACCAGCACCCTGGGAGCATGAGAGCGGAATAACTCCTTGTCTTTGAAGATGTCCGCGGCGCCAACATATTCGAAGTACTCGCGAAAGAAGCTAAGGATCCGCGGCTTGTTGGTCTTCTTGTCATTAAGGATGCGGGTGACTTGCGCTGTAACCTCTTCACGCGTTGCCAGCTTCTGCTCGCTGGCTGCTTTCAAGAGAATGCTGTCCGGGTGCCGATCAGTCAGGGCATAGGCGATCGCGTAAGCTAACTCTCGCGGTGCCAGCATCATGCGGCCATGATCGTCCGGCTGGCCAGCGCCTACCTCGGAACGGTAAAGGCCTTCCGGGTTCAGTAGCACGGCGGAGACCATGTTTTGTATGCCCAGGATGCGTCCGTTTTCCTGCATGCTCTTGCGGGTAAAGGCTACCAGTCGCTCATGTTCTGCCTCGGTTGGCTGCCGCAGCAGAACTCGGCCGTAAATCCAGTTGATCGCTTCGTGAAGTTGTTCGGTGCTCGGTTGCTTGTTGGCCGGGTTGATCAGGTTGAAAATCTGTGGAGGTGTCTGAGGGCCTCGTTGCAACTGGCCGTCCTTGCGAATCACCGCGACAATTTGTGATACAACCGTGTTGGTGTTGGTTAACAACAGGTTCAGGTCGGGGCCCGCCAGCTTGTAGAGATTGTCGAAATCGCGGAATCCGTCCCCCGCTTTGAGGGTGAAGGGGCGTGTGTAGTTTCCCTTGGCGAGTTGCTGGGTGGCTGTGTCGTAGACTGCCGGCCGGATACGCCAGAGACGAGGGGGTGAACTGGATGGTCCTGCTTCGTTGTCACCAAAGAGGAGCTCGTGCCTGACGTAATTCCCAAAGCCGCGTCGATGCAGCTTGTCTTCGACGACATGGCCGCCCTTGTGTAGCTCGCTGCGGATCCAACTGGCAATCCGTTCTCGTTTTTGATGGCTCGGTTGAGGTTCGTCACGCGGAGGCATTTCTCCCAGGTTCAGCTGGTCGTAAATCCGGATCCAGGTTCCCGCTTGTTTGCCGTCGGCCAGGTTGCTGTCGAGCTGATGGAAAGCAAGATCGGCCTCCTGGGTCTCGCTGCCATGGCATTGGCTGCAATGTTTTAACAGGAAGGGTTTGACGACCTGCGCATACCCTTCTCGATCGGGTTCCGCGGCAGTGGTGATGGCTTGCTCGCTGCCAAGGCCACTGACCAAAAGCAGCAGCATCCAGGGATGCTTCCTGTTGGGCCGTTTCATTTCTTGGCTCCCTTCGTGCGAATCTTGGCCAAGACAAGGCGAAGCCCGATATGGGAGGTTTCGCCAAAGTTGTTATTGTTGGGAGCCCCGTTGCGAAAACCGGCCAGGCAATAGTCGGCCGTGCTGCACCAGCCACCGCCACGGTGCACGATGCCCCCCTTTTTGTCTTCCGGTAATGGATCGATCCCCCCGGGAAGTGTCGGGAAATAACTGTCCAGGCAGTATTCCGAAACGTTTCCGTGCATGTCATGAATGCCCCAACCATTGGGTTCGAACGAGCCAACTGCTGCGGGCCTTAGCCCGACGCCATCGTCATGTTTGCGGTCTGCGTAGTAAAAGGTGTCGTCGGTTGCGTACAGGCTCGCGTCCGCATAGTTGGCATAGCGAAACAATTCGTTCGCATTGTCGCCAAAAGAATAGCCAGTCGAGGTGCCAGCGCGGCAAGCATATTCCCATTCGGCCTCGGTAGGAAGTCGGTATTCCCAGCCAGCGGGGATGCGGCCTGCCTTTCCTTCCACGGTCACGATGTTCTTGTTGAATCCCTTGGCACTGGGGCCCTTCAGGAAAGTGAGCGGCACGTTGCCGTGCGATACCAGTGACTTGGGATTGGCAGTCCGCTTGCGCATTTTAAAATAAGAGGCATTGGTGAGTTCATACTTGCCTATCCAGAAACCGCTGCTAAGGGTGACGTTCACCTGCCGGGCGTCTTGCGTTTGCGGAGTTGAGCTGTCGGTAAGTCCCATCCGAAACGATCCCGGGGGACACCAGCAAAAGACCATACCCAGGCCATTAATCCATTCATCACCAGCCCTGGGATTGGTGGGTGGCTGCCTGGCCGTGGAAATCGTCCGTTTGCGAGTAGACTGCAACCTGGCACTGGCATCCTTGGCCAGTGAAAAATCGAACCAGGGTGTTTGCCGGCTTCCGGACGCCCTGGTGACGTCATCACGGATTGTTGTCATGATTTCGGTCAGCGGACGGTTAGCCGTGTTGATGTGACGGGCCACGCTGGCCGCCAGGAGTGAGGGGCTTTCGCCGGGCAGGGATTTTCCTGCTGGCATGGCGGTACAGACCATGGCGCCGGGAAAAATCGTTGGATCAATTTCACCCAGGCCTTGCCATGCTGATTCTTTGATCGCTGGATTACTCCAGGCGCAGTCAAGAAAGACCAGGTGCAGGCGGGCCGCGCTGCGATCCCTGAAGGTGCGCGTGATATCAGCCAGTGGATACCCCTGGGTGGGCGGCTTTTCGATCGGGAGTAACCCGCTGGTCAGCTCCATCGTTTCGACCTTCTCTTTGCTGCCATCAGCCTGGGTCACGGTCCTGGAGATTTTACGCTGATATCGATTGGCGTAGCCGCAGTAATAAAAGAGAGAGATGCCCCCATCCGGGCAGAGCAAGTTGAAGGCTTCCAACTCGCGGCGGAAATCCTTGACGTTCTCTTTGACCGTCACAGCAAAGCCGGCTTTTTCCAGGGCCGTGGATAATACTTCGAGGTTAGTTGTGGCGGCCGGCAGGCTCTCTTTGCCGTAAGAAGAATTGCCGATCAGTAGTGCGACGCGATCCTGGGCCGTGCTGTCGCTGGGCCAGACCAGGGTCAGTACCAGCCCGAGTGCAGCTGTTTGCAGGAGGGTGAATGCGCGGCAGAACATGAAATCTCACTGAACGCTGGTAAGTTTAGGAGCTATGTCGTGGCGCAGTATACCAGTTTCGAGATTCGACAGGAAACGGTTTATATTCAACACATCGGCAGTGCAGTAGAATGAAGGTTCCCGTCGAATCCAAGGAGCTATTTATGTCACTGTTGCGAGTTTCGTTCGTTGCCTTGCTGGTCATGCTGTCCAGCGTTTCAGGCTTGCTGGCCGCCAAGGATAAGGCCCCTCCCAATATCGTCCTGGTGATGTGTGACGACCTGGGGTACGGTGACCTTGCTTGCTACGGCAGTCCCAGCGTGAAAACGCCGCATATCGATCGTTTTGCTTCGCGTGGTATGCGTTTCACGGATTTTTATTCAGCGGCCCCGAACTGCTCCCCCTCGCGCACCGGGTTGATGACGGGCCGCACACCGACCCGCCTCGGTATCCACAACTGGATTCCCTGGGATTCTCCGATGCACGTGACACGCAAAGAGACGACGATCGCCACCCTGCTGCGAGGTGCTGGTTATGACACGTGCCTGGTGGGTAAATGGCATATCAATGGAGGCTTCCATCGCCAGGACCAGCCCCAGCCGAACGACCATGGATTTAATCACTGGCTGGCAACCCAGAACAACGCCATCCCTACCCACCACAACCCCGACAACTTCTATCGCAACGGGAAGGCCGTTGGGAAGATCGAGGGATTTGCCGCCCAGATCGTGACCGACGAGGCGATCCAGTGGCTGGAGAAGATCCGCGATCCCAGGAAGCCCTTCTTTATGTTCGTGACGTACCATGAACCGCACGAACCGATTGCGTCGGATCATAAGTATGCCAAGCTCTATCCGGCCGAGGGTAAGCCCAGCCGTTATGATCCGACCGTAACGTCACTGCAGGCACATCATGGCAATATTACCCAGATGGATGCCAACTTTGGTCGCTTGCTGGCGGCGCTTGAATCCAATCAACTCGACTCGAAGACGCTGGTCATCTTTACCAGTGACAACGGGCCAGCCATGACCGCTGCCCACCCGCACGGTTTTACGACCGGACTGCGTCAATACAAGGGATATACCTACGAGGGCGGTATTCGTGTACCAGGAATTGCCGTCTGGCCAGGGAAAATTGAAGCGGGCAGCACCAACGATACACCGGTGGGTGGGATCGACATGCTGCCCACGCTGGCCGAGATCGGCCAGGTGCCAGAGGTGAAAACCAGTCCGCTGGATGGGACCAGTATTGCCAAGGCGTTTGAAGGGAAACATATCAAGCGAGATAAACCGTTGTACTGGCATTTCAATGCGGCCCGCACGGGTCCCAAGGTGGCGATCCGAATGGGGAACTGGAAGTTGCTGGCCACGGTGACTGGTGAAGCAATCAAACCGTACAGCGATATCCTCGAGAAGAACCAGCAGATTTTGAAAAGTGCCGAGCTGGATCAGTTTGAACTCTACAATCTCAAGAAAGATCCCAACGAGACACGGGATCTGTCGAGTAAGAAGACGGCCAAGCTCGAGGAACTGAGCGCACTGATGCGACCCATGTATAACGAGGTCCGCAAGGAATCAGTGACCTGGCCTGCCTGGCAGTCGCCTCGCTGGGAAGGGAAACGAATCCGGGAATTCGTCGAGGGATTGAAGAAGTAAGCAAGTCTTACTCGTGACGGGCGTCGGGTTCGAGGCCTGCGAGCATGGCCTGGACGGCCTGGGCAATGGATTCAAGGGCTTGTGGATCTATTTGTTCCAGGGTGTCTTGATCCGTATGGAACCACGGTAGTGCCTCGGGATGATGGAGGAGGCCCAGGGCCGGGTAATCATGTGCGGCAACGTTTACCATTTCTCCGAGGAATCCGCTGGTGATGAGCTCACTTCCAGCGAGCGAATTCAACTCTCCCGCCACGTGTGGCGCGATCTCAGTGGTTGCCATGATCTGCAAGCCGGGGCCAGGATTGGCCCGGGTGGACAAGGATGCTCCCAGGTTCGCGCCCAGGTGAATCCAGCAGATGGTTTCTGTAGGCGATGGAACCAGGTTACTTTCGAACGTCAGTTCCGCCCCGCGGTAGTTCAACTCGTGACCGGAGTTGGCAACAAAGAGATAGCTGCAGGAGGTTTCCCGTTCTGCAACCCAGCGAGCCAGGGCCAGCCAGATCGCCACGCCCGAGCCGCGTTCGGCAGCACAGCTAAACCAGCCGCTGATCGGCGTCGAGACGACGATCCACCTCCCGCCCCGGTCGAGTTTTCCCAGTACGTTGCGTGTTGACGCTCGAGGATCATGTGTGCCCTCGATTCGTAGCGTCACCGGGGTTTGTTCCGCTACTGTCGCTTTTAAAATGTCCAGGTGGTTGCGGCTGATGATAGCGCACGGCAGCGACTGGGGTTGCTCCACGCAGGGTGGCCTCGAATTGCAGGCGGCGATGGAGCCGCCGGGATCCGGGGCGACGAAAAGTACCGCCAGGGCGGAACGCGTGTGAGCGTCCTGGACGACGGTGTTAATCTGATCGCCGGTCAAGACGGATGAGCTGTCGAACAACACGATGGTTTCCGCCAGGGATCCCTTTTCAGACCAGTATGCCAGGGGTGCCTGGAGAGGCGTCTCCTCGGTTGCACAGGGAAGCCAGCATGGAAATGCCTCGAATCGCTGTTCACCGATTGAAAGATCGCACCGATCCAGGTGGAATTGGGGAACTGTCCACTCCAGGGTGCCGGTATCCAGGCCGACTGCCTGCAGTTCATCATGTAGCCATCGTGCTGTTTGATGATCCGTTGGGGTGCCGGTGCGATGAATACCGTAATCACAGTAGGTTTTCACGTCACGGTAAAGGGTGCCTGGATCGGGAGGTTGGTCGGTGAAGGCATCGAGGTAGGTCTGGTCAGCGAGGTAGGAGTCGGGATGGTCTTTGAGGGTTTCTCGGAAATGTCGCAGGACATCCGGAAGTGCTAGTTGCTGCTGGTAGAAAGCTTCGAGAGTTTCCTGGAAGTGTTCCTGACTGCTGCTGGAAAGTGTTTCGCGGAGAAAGCCGTACATATGCTGCAGGGAGTTGAAATGACTACCCAGGGAAGCGTCACACTCGAGTGCCTGTTGGAATAAGCGAGAGTATTCAGTGGCGAAAGAGTCTGGCGGGTGA
>JAZADA010000047.1:0-18790 GCA_036124135.1 Planctomycetota bacterium
AACCGCCTGTACAGAGTGCCCTGCCGGTAGGGGGAAACCATTTGGAGGCCGTATCGGTCGCACAGGGAAACAGGCCTGCCTGGCAAACACCTCCAGCCAACCGGGAAATAAACAGCACCAGGACGCCAACGGTCCCCACGGCACAGGCCATCAGGGCCGAGGCTGCTGACCAGGCCACGGCAAACAGGGGCAGGCAACGGCGACTGCCCCAGCGATCTCCCAGTAAACCCGTGGGAATCTGGAAAATGGCATAGGTCAGGAAAAACGAACTCATGATATAGCCCATGGTTCGCTTGGTGATCTCCAGCTCCTCGCGAATCGTGCTTTCCAGGGTGCCAATACTATTGCGGCAGATATAGGCAATCGTGGCAGCGAGGCAAAGCCAGGCCATGGTTCGATACCGCGTACGGCTGGGCCTCACCGGAGAATTCCGTTGATCGGTTGAGGAGTTGGAAAGACCGTTCATTTGTGGGAACCCAACGCAACGAGTAAGATGGGTGAGATAAAATCCACACCAAGTAAACTACAGGCTCCTCACCACGTTCACGGATAGTGAAGCCGCTGTCAAATATTACCTTTCGATAGTTTAACCTGCTGGCAATGGAGTTTTCATCCCATGCGACAGATCTCGTTTGCAGTCCTGCCCCTCTGGATTCTCGGTTTTGTCCTTTTCGAGCTGGTAACACCTTCTCTCGATGCTGCTGAACCAGCCCTCGGACAAATACAGTTCAATCGAGATATCCGTCCCATCCTGGCCAATAACTGTTTCAAATGCCACGGACCTGACACGAACAAGCGGCAAGCAGATCTGCGGTTGGACCTGGAAGAACATGCCCTGGCATCACGCGATGGAGAGCCGGTGATCGTTCCTGGAAAACCGGCACAAAGTGCCGTAATCGCTCGCATTCTTTCCGACTCCGACGACGAACAGATGCCTCCCAAAGCATCTGGAAAATTCCTGACCCCCCGTGAAAAGCAACTCCTGCAGGCCTGGATCCAGCAAGGTGCACGCTGGCAGGGACACTGGGCCTGGACCTCACCTCAACGTCCTGCAATTCCTCGGCTGGAGACCGTTTCACCGACGGGTAATGCCATCGATCATTTCATCCATGCACAACTCCGCGAAAAGAAACTGGCCCCCTCTCCCACGGCAGATCGCCGAACCCTGGTACGACGCCTGTACTTCGATCTGACTGGACTGCCGGCGGATCCCGCCATCGTCACGGCGTTCCTCAAGGATTCTTCTCCGGAAGCGTATGAGAAGCTGGTCGACACCCTGCTGGCCTCACCTCACTTTGGTGAACGCATGGCAATCTACTGGCTGGATGTCGTACGTTATGCCGACAGTAATGGCTACCACGCCGACAAGCCGCGCCAAATTTCTCCTTACCGGGATTACGTCATCAACGTCTTCAATAACAACAAGCCATACGATCAATTTATCGTGGAACAACTAGCCGGCGACCTGCTGCCGAATCCGACACCCGAACAGAAAGTTGCCTCGGGGTTCAACATGCTGTTACAGACGACTGACGAGGGAGGTGCCCAGGCCAAGGAATACCTGGCCAAGTATGCCGCCGACCGAGTACGCAACACCTCGTCGATTTTCCTTGGCGTGACGATGGGATGTGCTGAATGCCACAATCACAAGTTCGATCCGTTCACCACGGAAGATTTCTACAGCATGGCCGCCTTCTTTTCTGACATCAAGGAAGTTGGGGTCGGGAATGCGCCCGCCTACCCGGTGGCTACTGCCGCTCACCAGGCACAGCTAAAGAAAATCGATGCTGAACTAGCAACGCTCAAAGAACGTCTCCAGCAGGAAACTCCCCGGATCAAGCAGGCCAGGACAGCCTGGGAAGCAAAGCTTTCCAAGCAAGCCGAGACGACCGTGCAACTGGATGCCTGGTACCAGATCGGACCGTTTCCTGCGGCCAATTTCGACGAGGGGCACCAGAAAGCTTTTCCACCGGAAACCGAGGTTGATTACCAGAAAACCTACGACAAGTTCAAGTGGCAAAAAGCTCCGCAACTCGTGGATGGAAAAGTGCATACCCTGGCCGGAATTAACCGGGCCTTTTACTTTCATCGAAACATTCAAGCGCCCTCGGATCGTCCTCTGAAAATTTCCCTGGGCTCGGATGACAGCTTCAAGTTGTGGATCAATGGGAAGCTGGCAGCCGAGAACAAGGTGCAACGCGGTGCCGTCGCGGACCAGGAAAAGCTGACGCTTTTTCTCCAGGAAGGTAACAACGAGTTGCTCTTGAAAATCGTCAATGCGAGCGGACCAGGTGGATTCTATTTTCGCGCAGACCAACTGGGCATCCCACCACAAATCGTCAAGGTCCTGGGGACTGCGGAAGCCAAGCGCAACGATGCGCAACGAAAACAACTGGCCGATTACTATCGAAGCGTGGCACCCGAGTTCAAGGTCATCCGTGACCAGGTCAGCAGCCTGGAGCAAAAACGCAAGCAGGCAGAACAATCAATGCCCAAGACGTTAATGACCGTGGCCACCAAGCCACGCATGACACGCATTCTCCCCCGTGGAAACTGGCTGGATGAGACAGGTACCGTGGTGAAACCCCACGTCCCTGCGTTCATGAAACCACTGGAGGTCGGTGAACGATCTGCGAACCGCCTGGACCTGGCCCAATGGATTACCTCTCCTGAACATCCACTCACCTCACGTGTTTTCGTCAACCGCCTATGGCACCTCTTTTTTGGCCAGGGCCTGGCCCAGCCACTGGATGACCTGGGAACCCAGGGAACGCTACCATCCCACCCGGAACTCCTGGACTACCTGGCCGTCGAGTTCCGTGAAAAAGGCTGGAACGTCAAGTCCATGATCAAGACCATGGTGATGTCAGACACGTATCGCCAGACATCGGTGGGGCGACAGGATCTGCAGCAGCAAGATCCTTACAACCATCTTTACGGGCGGCAGGCACGTTTTCGTCTCGATGCTGAATTCGTACGTGACAATGCATTGGCTGTCAGCGGTTTGCTGGTGCGCGACATTGGTGGACAAAGTGTTAAGCCCTACCAGCCAGCCGGCTATTGGCGTCACATGAATTTCCCTGCCCGTACCTGGCAGGCCTCGAGCGGCAATAATCTCTACCGACGCGGGCTCTATACCTGGTGGCAACGCATGTTCCTTCACCCCAGCCTACTGGCCTTTGACGCACCCAGTCGTGAGGAATGCACGGTCGAACGGCCACGCTCCAACACGCCCCAACAGGCACTGGTACTACTGAATGACCCAACCTACGTGGAAGCTGCCCGGGCCTTCGCCGAACGTATCCTGCGAGAAGGCGGCAAGACCCCTGCCCAACGACTTGACTGGGCATACCAGCAAGTCCTGGCGAGGAACATTACTCCCTACGAGACGAAGCTGCTGGTCACGCTGGTTGAAAAACACCTCGTCAGTTACCGGGCAGACATGAGTGGTCCGGAACGCTTGAGCAAGGTCGGTATGAAACCGGCTCCCAAGGACCTGGATCCGGTCGAGCTGGCCAGTTACACATCGATCGCACGCGTGATCCTCAACCTTCATGAAACCATTACACGACAATAATATCGGTCCTGTACCGAGCCTAACGTCCCCCTTGCCGGGCCCCGTTAAAACTGATCAAGGAGAGTCCCTGTGACAGACCAATACAACTACCTGCTCCAGCAGACACGCCGCACCTTCCTGGGCAACAGTGCCCGTGGAGTGGGCACCATGGCCCTGGCCTCCCTGCTCCAATCAACGGTTAACGCCCAGGAGCAGGTACAGGTTCCTCGCTGGAATGGCGTGGTGGAGAAGCTGCATTTCCCGGCCAAGGCCAAACGAGTCATCTTCCTCTGCATGGCAGGAGGAGCCTCGCACCTGGAAACCTATGATTACAAGCCCAAGCTGGCCGAGATGAATGGCAAACCGATGCCCGAGTCCTTTACCAAGGGACAACCGATTGCCCAACTGCAGGGAAAGAAACTGACCTGCCTGGGACCCCAGCATCCCTTCAAGAAATATGGAAAGTCCGGCCTCGAGATTTCCACGGCCTTGCCCCATGTCGGTTCCGTGGCCGATGAGATCTGTGTCATTCGCTCGGTCAAGACCGAGGCGATCAATCATGACCCTGCTCACACCTTCATGAACACGGGGACTACCATCAGCGGGCGACCTTCCATGGGAGCCTGGCTAACCTATGGCCTTGGTGCCGAGACGGAGCAGCTGCCTGGATTCGTCGTGTTAACGTCCGTGGGTGGTGGGCAGAACCAGCCTATCGCATCCCGCCAATGGCATAGTGGTTTTCTACCCAGCCGTTTCCAGGGAGTTCCCTTTCATTCCAAGGGAGATCCCGTGCTCTACGTGAAAAACCCACCGGGTGTGACCAACGAGCGGCAACGCGATATTGTCAGCGCGGTCCAGTCACTGAATCAGTTCCGGAACAAGACCGTCGCTGATCCGGAAATTGCCACGCGCATCAGTCAATATGAAATGGCTTTCCGCATGCAAACCAGCGTTCCGGACCTGGTCGACATCTCCCAGGAAACCAAGGAAACCCTGGACCTCTACGGGACCAAGGGTGGTGACGGATCCTTTGCCGCGAACTGCCTGCTGGCACGCCGGCTGGCAGAACGAGGCGTCCGCTTCATCCAACTCTATCACCGTGGCTGGGATCACCATGGTGGTATCAAGGGAGCCGTTGCCAATACCGCCAAGCTGGTCGACCAGGGAGCTGCCGCCCTGATCAAGGATCTCAAGCGCCGCGACATGCTCAAGGACACGTTGGTCGTCTGGGCAGGTGAATTTGGCCGCACTCCCATGGCCCAGGGTTCCGGTCGCGACCATCACATCAAGGGCTTCTCGATCTGGATGGCCGGCGGTGGGATCAAGGGGGGTACCAGTTATGGTGCCACGGACGAACTGGGGTATCACGCGGTCGACGACATCTTCCCCGTGCATGACCTGCACGCAACCATGCTGCACCTGCTGGGAGTTGATCACAAGAAACTGAACTTCCGTTTCCAGGGACGTGATTTCCGACTCACCGATGTACACGGTAATGTCGTTAAAAAAATCCTCGCCTGATCAAGAACCGGTTTAGACATCGTAGTACATGCAAAACTCGTGCGGATGCGGCCTCAGCCGGATAGCATCCACCTCGTTCTCATGCTTGTACGTGATCCAGTTTTGCAGGACATCCGTGGTGAACACGTCTCCGCGCAGAAGGAATTCATGATCTGCTTCCAGCGCCTCCAGTGCTTCACCCAGGGACGCCGGAGTGGTCGATACTGCCACGGTTTCTTCCGGTGGCAAGTCATAAATATCCTTGTCCAGTGGATCGCCGGGATTGATCTTGTTCTGGATTCCATCGATCGCTGCCATCAAGAGGGCCGAAAAGGCCAGGTACGGATTACAACTGGGATCCGGGCAACGAAATTCCACGCGCTTGGCTTTCGGGCTGGAACTGTACATCGGGATCCGGCAAGCCGCAGAACGGTTACGCTGGGAATAAGCGAGGTTAACCGGCGCTTCATATCCAGGAACCAGTCGCTTGTAACTGTTCGTGGTGGGATTCGTAAATGCCAGGATCGCTGCAGCATGTCGCAGGATACCTCCAATGGCGTGCAGTGCCATTTCGCTTAGCCCGGCGTACTCGCTGCCAGCAAACAACGGCTCACCATCTTTCCAGAGCGAAAGATGGGTGTGCATCCCAGAACCATTGTCCGTAAAAATCGGCTTGGGCATGAAGGTCACTGTTTTCTGGTGCCGGTAAGCGACATTCTTGACAATATACTTGTAGATCATCATCTGGTCAGCCATCAAAATCATTTCCTGGTACTTCAGGTCGATTTCCGACTGTCCCGCAGTCCCCACTTCATGATGCTGGCATTCCACGGTCAGTCCACAATCGATCAAGGTTTGCATCATCTCGTTGCGAATATCCATCATCTGATCGACTGGAGGTACCGGGAAGTAACCTTCCTTGTGACGCACCTTGTTCCCCAGGTTGGGATTCTCCTGCCGGCCACGATTCCATTCACCTTCCACGCTGTCCACGTGGTAATAGCCCTCGTGGGCATTCTGATCGTAACGAACATCGTCGAAGATAAAAAACTCTGCTTCCGGGCCGAAATAGGCGGTGTCTGCGATGCCTGAACTTTTCAGGTAATTAACGGCCTTGCGCGCGACATTACGAGGGTCGCGGCTGTAATCTTCTCCGGTAATCGGATCCTGGATATCACAGATCACGTTCACCGTCGGCAGCGCGGCAAAAGGATCGAGGAAGGTAGTTTCTGCCTGCGGAATAATAAGCATGTCACTTTCGTTGATGGTCTGCCAACCACGAATACTGGAACCATCAAATCCCAGCCCACTCTCGAACAGGTCCTCGGTCAGTTGTGCCACTGGAATCGTCGTATGCTGCCAAGCGCCAAGAAAATCAACAAAGCGCAGGTCCACCGCGCGGACATCTTTTTCACGACAGAATGCTAAAACTTCTTTCGGAGTCACTCCCAGCCACCTTTCCAAAATAAAACTGCCTGTTCTCCATTTCCCCGTAATACAAGGAATGCAAACACCATACCAAGATACACTAGAAAAAGACTCGTTACAGGACTTAATTGCATGGATTCAAACAGCTTAGCCCGGTTTTCGTCTGCTTCTTGAATCGACCCGGATGAGAAATTGCTCATTTGCCGGGCAGAGAACGTCTAGATAACAGGCAATGGCTATCCTGCACCATCGCCGCTATTGATCGGAAACGAGTGCCTGGTCAACTTGACGAGCCGGCGGACGGTTGGCGAGATATCTCCGTCTCGTTAACGCGGCTGGACGACCGGACGAACCTCTTTTCGCAGCAACTGCAGGGCCGTATCCAGCGTGGGATCTGCCGGCACTGGACGAGGACCAGCAACCGTTAACTCGGGCTTGGCGACCCGTTGCACCAGGACATCCGGAGTCACGCCTCGGTTACTGATCGGTTGCCCACTGGGAGAATAGAATTTTGCCGTGGTAAGGCGAACTCCCAGGCTGCTGGACGTTAACGGGAAAATCCCCTGCACACTCCCTTTTCCGTAGCTCCGTTCACCGACAACCAGCGCCCGCCGATGATCATGAATTGCCCCGGCGAATATCTCGCTGGCACTGGCCGAGTCTCGATCAATCAGTACGATCAACGGTGTCTTCCAGGTGCCCAGGTCATGCGCCTGGTAATCAACATCTTCCTGGGCACTGCGGCCACGTGTGGAAACGATCAGTCCCTGGCTGAGAAACTTGTCTGCCAGGTCGATCGATGCATTCAGTAAGCCACCAGGATTTCCACGCAGGTCAAGGATCAACCCCCGCATTCCGCTGCGATGGAGTTGCCAGAGCGCCGCATCCACGGAACGTTCGGTGTCTTTCTGGAAATTCGTGATCCTCAGGTAAGCAATCCCATCCTGGGGTGCCAGCATCTTGACTCCCTCGACACTAGGAACATCGACGCGCCGTCGTTGCAGGCCGAAATGATTTGTTTTCCCATCGCTCCGCATGACCGCCACTCGGACCTGGCTGCCTTCCGGCCCACGAAGCATGTCCGCCGCAACCTCGGGTGTTAAATCGAGCACCTTTTTTCCCTCGACGTTAACAATTCGATCTCCGCTGGTTAAGCCAGCCAATGCGGCCGGACCACCCTCGATCACCTTCAGGATTTCCAATGCATCTGGTTGACATTTCAATTCAATTCCCAGGCCAACGAAGTTTCCCTCGATCTGCGAAAAGACATCTGACAACTGACTGGATGTCAGGAAGCTGGAGTAAAGATCAAGGTCGACCATCGCCCCGCAGGTGTATTCCAGGATGCAGGCTTCCGGTCGCAACCCGATTTCACGCTGGGCCAGTAAAGCGATCTCCTGAACAAACTGTTGCGCCTGGTAACGCGTCGTCAGCTGGCAAGCTGCCAGTCGTTGGTGAACTTTATCCTGTAACGCCCGGCGCCGATTCGTCGGCAGCTCCCGTAAATGAGCCTGCACGAATACCGGTTCACTAAGAGCAGCCAGGAAACCTTCTGTTCCCTGCTTAACCAGTTTTCGCCAATTGGGAGAGGAAACGTAATAAGTCTGGATCTTGGCCAGGACTTCCGCATAAATTTCACGCGACTTCTGCTCGTCACAAGTCTGGAAGCTGTTCTTGAAACTGGCATCCGAGTAACGACGAGCGATATCGCAGTGTACCTGGCTGACGTGAAAACGTTGTTCCAAGTCCTGGTGGCCCGGAAAGGACTTCATCGCCTTCTCGTAATGCGACAGGGCATCACCCCAGCGCCGCGAGTTCTCCAGGATGTGTCCTCGTTGAAGCACCGATTCCAGTTCGGCAGAATGCGGCAAAGCAGCAGCCGGGATCCGTAGACGTGGTGGTTCCTGCGCAGCGAGAAAATACTGGCAAAAGAAGGTCCCCAGTACCAGGATTACCAGGTATCCGGGAAGTCGCTTCGAGCGTAAATCAATCCGTGTTTGCATAAGACCCAATCCGTGTTAATCACAACTGTCGCAGGACAGTTGTCTAAGGCACTCCAGTCCGTTAAACGATTCGGGACGACATTTCTCCACATCCGTGTCGCAACCCCAATCCTGACCGGGTGCGGGAAGAAAGATCGGACTTCTGACCAGTCACTATTTGGACTATCGAATCAGAATTGCCTGTAAACAAAGGACTTGGGATCACTCGGCAAGGAACGATCCGACTGACCATTACAGACAGAACCAACCGGTTCCGATTACACGGAATTCTCGACCTGATGCAACTTGGTCCAGTTGCGACGATTGCGCGTCTTGCAGCAGTAGTCCAGCGTGGACTCAGGTCGGCCCCGGGGGGTACGCGTTGATCCTATGCACGCACGATAAACAAGTCAAATTGACCGCCATTTTCCGGTTTTGGAGCAACCACCATGTTGATGTTCCCGGACAGGCCCGCTAACATCTGGTAATCTCAGAAATTACTCTTCTCCCGAGGTTCCGTGATGAAAGTAGCCATCGAATCCAAGGATCCCAGCGCAATTTGCGTACAGGTGACTGGAAAGATAACACAGCACAATATCTCCCCATTTCGAGAGCCTCTAAGTGACCTGCTGGGCCCCGATGTTTACCAGGGCCGGGTCTTACTCGACATGAGTGAAGTAGAAGTACTCGATTCCAGTGGTGTGAGTTGGCTCTTGTCATGCCACAAAAAGTTTCGTACCTCGGAAGGCAACCTGCTCCTGCACTCACTATCGCCCAGCGTCTCGAACGTACTGAAAGTTTTGAACCTCGACACGATCTTGGCAATTTCCGATTCCAAGGAAGCAGCTCTCGACAAGTAGTTTGGCAACGGCAACTAGTTTGGCAACGGCAACCTGTGCATCAATGCTTCAGGAAGCCATCAGGACTCCTGATCAAATCATCGGCATCCTGAGAACGACACCTCGTCATACAGACCAATCTTCTCGTACCAGGAACCAACCCATGACAAACTCCGCCCCAACCCCCCTGGATCCAGTTGAACTAACTGCCCTGGAAGTGGACAAGGCCGTGCAAGTCATTGTTCGACATGCTGCTGATATGAAAGCCAGTGACCTCTTTGTCCTGACCGAGGAAGATAGCGTCAGGATCGCCGCCAGGCGACTGGGAATCGTGGAAACGCTGGTCACCGTTTCACGAGATTATGGCAAACATGTCATCATCCACTTCAAAGCCATGGCTGGCATGGACATCTCCGAACATCGCCGTCCCGCAGATGGTCGCCGTATTGATGTGTTTGACGGTCGCAAAATGGACCTCCGCATTAACTGCATTGCGACCCTGTACGGCGAGGACATTGCCATCCGCATGTGGGACCATGATGAAGGTCTTCGGGGACTGGATGAACTGGGAATCTCATCCAAGGACCTTAAAAAACTAACCACCATGCGGCAGGGCCCCAGTGGCTTAATCCTCGTCACCGGCCCGACCGGTACCGGGAAAACGACCACGCTCTATGCCTCCCTGGAAACGCTCAACGATGGCACTCGCAAGATCAACACCCTGGAAGATCCCATCGAATATGCCATTGCCGGAATTCGCCAATCCCAGGTCTTTCCCAAGATCGGACTCGGGTTTTCAGACCTGCTGCGTAGCATCCTACGACAGGCACCCGACGTGATCATGGTGGGGGAAATCCGTGATGAAGATACAGCGCATACAGCCGTGCGCGCTGCCAACAGTGGCCACCTGGTCCTGGCAACCCTGCATTCCCCGGTGGCAGCCAGTGCCGTACAAAGCATGTTGGCCCTGGGATCCAGCCCCTTCTTCCTGTCCAGTTGCCTGCTGGGTGTGATCGCCCAGCGCCTGGTTCGAACCCTCTGTCCGCAGTGCCGAGTTAGCTACGACGTCAGTGAATCACCGCAAACCTTTGAAGAGATCCGACCGCTGCTCGAAGAAGGAGAGGGCCAGGCAATTTACGGTCCCAGTGGATGCCCGGAATGCTTCCAGCAAGGGTACTCAGGACGCACGGGGCTGTTTGAAGTGATGACCATGAACCAGGAAATTCGTCGCCTGGTAGCTGCCTCACGACCGGCTGCTGAAATCCAGCAGGCTGCTGTGAAAGCTGGCATGACGGAATTTCATCGCAGTGCCCTGGTCAAGGTCGCCAAGGGCGTCACCAGTACCGAGGAGATACTCCGCGACGTACCCCTGGAACACCTGGGGCTCGAGGACTAACACTCCAGGGACGATCAATCTGCCCGGGTAATCTCCACGGGACCACGCTGCCTTACCGAATCCGTTTGACGCTGGCAGATCGTCACCGCATCCCGGGCCAGATGGCCGCTCAACAGTGGTGACGCTTTCCCAGTCTGAACCGACTGCACCACCTCGGAGATTTCTTCCGAGAAACTCTTGATCGGATCCCAGTCCCCCACGTCAGGCCGGATGACCTCTCCTTCTTCTCCTGGCACCAGGACCTTCAACTGGTTGGTTTCCGGTTCATCCAGGTAGCCGGCAAACTGGAATTGAATCGTAGCCTGTTCGAAATGAACCTCGAATCCATGCATGAAAGGACGACCCTGCTGGTTCAAGACCCCGCTGGTTGCGCTGACAACCAACGAGGGATCCTCGAACTGGAAAAATGTATTGCAATATTCCACCGTTTCACCACGCAATCGTCCCTGGGAAATCACCCCGGTTGGCATGCCAAACAGCAAGCGAATCAAATGTGCATCATGCACATGAAGATCAATCAAGGGACCACCCACCTTGTCCACGTCATAGAAGTCCTTGAGCCACAACGGGTCTGAAATAACTCGCTCGAACCGTCCTCCCAGCAACTTGCCATACGTCTTGTCCTGGACAGCCCGGTAGAGAAATTCAAACTCCGGCATGAATGGTAAAACATGGCCGACCAGCAACTGCAGCCCCGCCGCTTCAGCTGCTGCTACCAGGATGCCACAATCCTCGGCATTCACTGCCAGTGGTTTCTCGCAGAACACATGCTTGCCCGCTTTCAACGCTGCCAGGCAAACCGGCTTATGCAGGTGGGGAGGCAAGCAAACATCGATCACGTCCAGTTCCGGATCAGCCAGCATGGCCTCGATTTCCTGGTACTTGCCCATTGCCGACGTATCAACCTGTTCTCCTGGAGGACCGAAATTTCCCTGGATGGACGTCCAGTCCCCGTCCAGCTTGGCCTGGTTGCGCGTGCAGAGGGCGGTGACCTGGATGTCATCCCGCTGGCGGTAAGCCAGGTAATGCATCCACCCCATGAAACCAATTCCAGCAATACCGACTTTCAACATGTTTCGCTCTCCACTTACACTCGATTACCAATCCACGATCCCCGGGGTCATTCACTCCCTAGACATCCTCCGGACTGTTTACCAGTTCAACAAACTGCTCGTACGCTGCATTCCAGGGCCCCGGTTGCTGTGGTTCATAGGTCTCTACCTGGAAACTTTTGCGAATCAACTCACGGCCATCCTGGACCGAGGCCACCGCTCCCTGGGCAACCATTTGCACGACGATATTGCCAATGGCGGTTGCTTCAATGGGACCCGCCACCACCTGTCGATTACAAGCATCTGCAGTCATCTGGCACAACAGGCGATTCTGTGTCCCTCCGCCGACGATGTGAATCGTTTCGACCGTGGCTCCCGTCAACTGCTCCAGGTCATTCAGTACCATCCGGTAACGCAGGGCCAGGCTCTCCAGTGCACAACGGATAATCGCACCATGCGTCTGCGGAACCGGCTGCGACGCCGTTTCGCATAAGTGGGTAATTGCCTGCGGCATGTCCCGTGGTGCAACCAACGACGCGTGATCTGGATTAATCAGCGACACCAGCGGCTCGCTGGCTGCTGCCTGGCTCACCAGGTCAGGCCAACCATACTCGCAACCCTCCTGGTTCCAGATCCGTCGACACTCCTGGATCAGCCACAAACCGGCAATATTCTTCAGCAGGCGCACCGAGTCTCCTACGCCACCCTCGTTCGTGAAATTCCTGGCCAGGCAATCCTGGCTTACGATCGGCGCGGGAATCTCCATACCCATCAAGGACCACGTCCCACTACTGATATAGCACCACGTTGGCTGAGCCTGGAGCAAGGCGGCGGAAGGAACAGCCACTACAGCGCTGGCCGTATCATGCGTTCCTGGCAAGACCACTTCGACCCCCTGCAACCCGGTTAACTCCTGCACCGAATTCCGGAAACCTCCCAGTCGCGTTCCCGGCGCGGCAACCGGACCGAGTAAATGACTGGGCAGGTTCAGTCGCGACAACAGATCCGTCGCCCAATCCTTTTTCTGGGGATCAAAAAACTGGCTCGTCGTTGCGTTGGTAAATTCATTTACCTTTTCACCGGTCATCAACCAGTGAAACAGGTCCGGGATCATCAGCAGCCGTTCGGCGGCCGCCAGGACTGCAGAATCAGCCTGTTGCAACGCCAGCAACTGGTAAAGGGAATTGAATTGCATGAACTGCAATCCCGTCTGATCAAAGATCTCCTCCCGTGAGACAACCTCGAAAGCCCGCTCCATCACTCCGTCCGTATGCGGATCCCGGTAATGACGTGGATTGGCCAGTAATTCGTCACCAGCTCCCAGCAAGCCAAAATCGACGCCCCAGGTATCCACTCCTGCACTGACAACCTGGTCACTGAATTGGCCCGCCGCTTTACGTAAGCCCGTGAGCATTTCCTGCCAGAGCCCCAGCAAATCCCAGTAAAAACGCTCACCCGCCCAAATCCCACCGTTGGCAAAACGATGCACTTCCTCCAACTGCAACCGAGCTCCGTCAAAACGGCCAGCCACCAGGCGCCCCCCAGTGGCTCCCACGTCAAACGCCAGGTAGTCCTGTTCTGCAGTCATGATCCCTCGTCACCCCAGCTAAAATTCCTACGATACGCTTCTCGTCACCACACCTTGGCCAAGCCCCGACCGCTAAAGATTTTACCTGAAAAACGCCGATCAAACAGTCATGCGACCCATTGTTCAGTTAGTTGATAAACATTATGATTATTAAGACCTGGCTCCCGCCGGAGTAAAGCCCAACCCAGTTGCTGTTTCCCGAAAGAACTCCCTGTCCATGGACAGCCCCTCCTCCACGCCCAAAAACACGGATACCCAGCCCCCCTCAACAGGCCTGGCTGCTGAAGCACCTTCGTTTGCGCCTCTCGAACCTACGCCCGCATTACTTGCAGAACTGGCCGAGCAGAGTAATCGCCTGGAAACCGCCAGTCCGCAGGAGATCCTGCGCTGGGCCAATGAACGATTTGCTCCCTATTTCAGCATGGCAACAGCCTTTGGGCCCGAGGGAATGAGCATCATTCACATGCTGGCTGAAATAGCGCCTCAGACTCCGATCTTCAACCTGGAAACGGGTTACCAGTTCCCAGAGACCCTGGAATTGCGAGAGCGAGTAAAAACACGTTATGGCATCGAGGTTGAATTCCTACACCCCGAACACACGGTGGTGGAATACGAGGCACTCCACGGTGGTCCGGTCTACGAGTCAAATCCACAGCAATGTTGTTTCGATCGCAAGTTAACCCAACTCAAGAAAGCCGCGGGCAGTTTGCATGCCTGGGCCAGTGCAATTCGTCGTGACCAGAGTCCTGAC
Organism: Planctomycetota bacterium; assembly: GCA_036124135.1. Taxonomy (GTDB): domain Bacteria; phylum Planctomycetota; class Planctomycetia; order Pirellulales; family Pirellulaceae; genus JAZADA01. Next base: position 14,093 of record JAZADA010000047.1, read on the forward strand.
CGCGCCAAAGCTCCTATTGTTGGCTGGGACAAGAAGTTCTCGCTGGTCAAGATTAGCCCCCTGGCCAACTCAACAAAACAAGAGATCTGGAAAATGATCACTGACCATGACATCCCCTACAACGCCTTACACGATCGAGGCTATCCCAGCGTCGGTTGCTGGCCCTGCACACGGGCCATCACGCTGGGCGAAGATGAACGCGCAGGCCGCTGGAGCGGTACCAACAAGATCGAATGTGGCCTGCACTCGATCGATGACGAACCAAACACCTAAACCCTACCCTTCATTACAAGCGGCCAGCTATCGTGAACATCTCTGCGAAAACTGAATATGCCTGTATCGCCATGCTGGAATTAGCCTCCCAGTATGGGAGCCGCAAGCCGGTACGCATCCGAACGATCGCACAACGCCATGGGATTCCCGCAAGATTCCTCGTGCAAATCCTGCTCCAATTAAAAGCCGCTGGACTGGTTCAAAGTACTCGCGGTGCTGCGGGTGGGTATCAACTCGTCCGGGATCCTGAACAGGTGACGCTACGGGATGTAACCCAGATCCTCGATAGACAACCTGACACGATCACCAGTAACGCTGAAAACGCGACCGCCATTTCAAACACCTTGATCGACACCTGGAACCAATGCCTCTCTCGTGAGAGCGAGATGCTGCAGGCCATCACGCTGGCCGAACTCACACAGCGTGCCCAACTCAGCAATGACCCCATGTACTACATCTAGGTGGTGCTCCCAATGCTGGCGACATCGCAGCTTCCTCTTGACCGCAACGGGAGCGCCAGTATAGTCTGATCGATTGGCTGTCAGCTGTCGCTGACAGCTACCAGAATCAATTTCATGGGCTACTGACAAAACGGCCTGGCCCGCCCAAAACTCGCTGATTTCTTCCGTTACTAATCTCCGCTGAACCTGACTTCATCAATCGAAGTATCCAAGATGGCTCCTGTTGTCATTGACCTGCGAAAATCGGACGACCCGCACGATGTCGTGCGGCGCGCAGTGGCGGCCATGGACGCGGGCCAACTGGTTCTTTTCCCAACCGAAACGATTTACGGTCTGGCAGCTGCGGCCTGGCAGGCCGATGCGGTAAAGCGGCTCATCCAGAGCAAGGGACGAGCCACCGGGCACCCTCTCACCCTGGCCATCAAGGACCCCCTGGAAGCCATGGAATACGCGCCGGACCTTTCCACCATCGCTAACCGGCTCGCCCGGCGATGTTGGCCTGGGCCCCTCACACTGGTCCTACCCGCTGATCACCCAAACAGCCAGTTGCACCAATTTCCTGAAAGCGTCCGCCAGGCAGTGGTACCCAACCAAACCGTTGGCTTGCGAGTACCCAGCCATCCCATGATCCTGGCCACGCTGCAAGCTTCAGAAGGCCCCTTCGTCTTGACCAGTGCCAATCTCACTGGGCAGCCAGCGGCCTGCACCGCTGAGCAGGCCGTGGAAGACCTGGGAGATCACCTGGACCTGGTCCTGGACGACGGTCCCACACGCTTTAGCCAGGCTTCATCGGTGGTCCAGGTTGAGGGCAACCAGCTCACAATCTTACGCGAGGGGTTACTCGATCCTGATACACTCAAGCGGCTGTCCTCGCTGGTTGTCTTGATCGTCTGCACCGGCAACACCTGTCGCAGCCCGATGGCAGAAGTATTATTACAGCAAAAGGTCAGCCAGTTGCAGGGTTGTGAACCCGCGGAACTGGAAGAGCAGGGCATCATCATCGCATCTGCCGGACTGGCAGCTGGAGCCGGTTTCCCAGCCAGCAGCGAGGCCGTGGAGACGGTTTCTCACCAGGACATCAATCTCTCCGGCCACGAATCCCAACCAATCACCGATCGCCTGGTAAAGGTTGCAGACCTGATCCTGACAATGACTCGCTCCCACCGACAGGCAATCGTAGCTCGCTGGCCTGAGGCTGCCGATCGAACCCACCTACTGGCCCGCGACAACACGGACATTAGTGATCCGATCGGAGGCTCATCGGAAGTTTACCAGCAATGTGCCACGCAACTTGACGAGCAGCTCAGCCAATGGATACCGGACCTGGATTTTTCCAACCGCCCTGAAATCATCTAGCAGAGAAGGATCGACGTATGCGGATCGCGATCGGAAGTGATCACCGGGGAGTTTCGCTGAAGGCTCACCTGGTTCAGATCCTGAACCAATGGGATCACGAGGTAGTGGATGTAGGCACGGACAGCGAAGAGAGTGTTGATTATCCAGATATCGCATCCGCCGTGGGAAACCAGGTCTCCGAGCAGCAGGTCGATCGGGGCATCCTGATCTGCGGAACGGGCATCGGCATGGCCATTACGGCCAACAAGTTTCCCGGGGTACGTGCGGCTCCTTGTAGTGATCCTGAAACCGCTGAAATCACTCGCCGACACAATGATCTCAACGTACTCTGCCTACCCGCTAACGACCTTACCAGTGAAACGCAAACCGACGCGCTGGTCCAAACCTGGCTCGACACCCCGTTTGATGCAGGGCGCCATGCACGCCGCCTGGAAAAAATTACCGTCCTGGAAAAACTCACTGGCGAGGATGGTGAGAACACCCCCTCCCCTGGTAACTAGGCGGCCGGTAACTACAGACCAATTCTACTCCAGGGCCAACGGTTAAATCCTGTCGGTCATTCCGATTAGTTGACGCCTGTTTTTGCGGTCGTAGCGGTCGCGCCGAAGAGGCCACATGCTTTCTGCTAAGTTACTGCCAAAACAAGCCTTAAGCCTCTTGTGAAAGACCTCATTGCTGGTAGATTCGAACCCATGGGAGAAACCTCCATCGTGACCCGCACCAGGGTATCCGAAAACGAGGTTCCCATCAGAAGAACAAGCCAAGCATCATGAACTACTCACCCACAAATCCCGACGACATTGATCACCTGTTACTCAATGCTCGTCTACGAGATGAACTCGAACCATTCCGGGATGAATCCATCGACCTGGTCAATGCCGGTCGGATGTCGACACCCGAGGAGAATGAATTCCTGGCTTCCATGCTGGCCTGGGAGCGGGCTCCCGTACTACCCATCAGCCAGTGGTTTCAACCGGAACTGATTCTGCCACATCCAGACATGCTCGATGAGGACCAGCTGCATCGGTTACTGTGGGAAACTATCGAGCAGCTCTACGAAGCAAAGATCGTCCTCGAATTTACGGATCATCTTTCAGACCACGCACTCTATTGCCTGCTGTATCGCGACATCCTGCCCTCACCCGAAAAGCAGGTCAACCTCGCAAAAAATTATCTCCACTGGCACTGCCTGGACATGGCCGAACAGCCGGAAACATGGCTGCGTTATTACGCCAGTGCCGAGGAACGAAGCGACTGGCAAAGAGAATTCCTGCATCCGCTACCGGATACGGAAATCCCTCCCCATCCCCGGGTCATGCCACGACGCCCCCATTGATTAACCTTGGGATTAACCCTGGAACGTCTATCCTATTTACGTTTCGAGTTCTCGGTCCGTGCATTCTTGACCAGGTTTCGAAACAAGCGCCCCTGGGCCGCCAACGCAGCAACTCGGTCCTTAGGCTGGCTACTCGCTTCCAGCATCACCCAACCTGCGTATTCCGCCTTCACGAGCAACTTAATTAACGTCGCATAAGGATAATCCGGACTCTGCAGTTCACGAACGTGCAACGTGCTACCAAGATGCTCCTGGACCATTTTGAAGTTAGCTTCCAGGCCCTCCCCCTGTAAATCCTGGGCGTTGGAATTCCAGCACAGCACCACGTTATCATGATCCGCTGCATCCATGATGGCCTTGATCGTGGGCAACTCGGCGCACTGTCCGTGCACTTCCAGACGCACCTTCTGGCCATAACCGGATGCAAAATCACCCAGCGTACGAAGCGCCTTACCAATCTGTGCAATCGTCTTTTCCCGAGGGACATCCGCATGAAATCGATCCGGCTTCACCTTAACACCCGTACTGCCCACATCGTGACTTAAAACCAGGAACTTCTTGGTCGCTTCAACAGCCCGCTTCACAACCGCCGGATCCGGATTATCAAAACGCTCATTGCTTCCCAGGCCAGCAAGCACGACCGGGCTGTCTCCAAATCGCTTTTGAACTTCCTGGCGTTGCTTAGCAGTAAGACTCGGTTCCACAGCATGCGCATGCGTCGTTCGTAATTCAACACCCAGAACCGCTGCCTTTTCACAATTCTTCAGCAGCGTCGGCAGATCCCAGTCCTTGCCCCATTGGTAGGTCACCAATCCAAAGAACATATCCTCGCCCGGGGCCTTGGCTGCCTCCAGGATATTTCCTTGACTGGTGGCCAGGCTGGTGGCTGTCGCAGCACAAAGGCCAAGAAACGTTCGTCGATTGGTTTGAGCCATGAGCGATGTTCTCCTGGGCAAAGGTGGGAAGTGTTCTCCTGGATCAGGAAAAGCAGCTTTAATTTAGCGAGCCTGCAGGAACTTGGCCAGCCACTCACGACGATTTAAAAGACCGAACTTACTCGAAAGCAACGGCTGTATTTCAAAGCCAAGCCGTTACAATGATAAGGCTCCCCCACTTCGGAAGATGAAACCGAATTGGGGCCACTAGCCAGGTCTTGTTCACTCAATCCGCAGGAGATTTGATTGCATGCCAACGCGACATCCATCGATTGCCAACGTCTGTTTCACACGCATATGGCCCGGTCTCCTACTGGGAACCCTGGCCTGCGGGATA
>JAZADA010000048.1:0-3419 GCA_036124135.1 Planctomycetota bacterium
GGGTGCCATTGCTGCTTGATCTCGTGGGACGTCACTATCCAGGTTATGCCGGCAGTGCCTGGGACGCCGTGCTGTTGCTGTTTGCCCTGATGTACGTTGGTGCGGCGGCCTGCTGGTTTTTCCTGAAGACGAATGGTACGGTACTTGACCATTCATTGGGCACGAGGGCTCGTGATGCTGAGGATGCAAGGGAGGAATAATGGCCGAGTATGTGAGTACGCCGCAGAGTCATTGCCAGTGGGGAGGAGCACGGGGTGATATTACGCCGCCGGAAGGGATCTACCATCGCATGTGGGGTGCGGCGACTCATGATCGTGCTGCCGGGATCCATCGTCCGTTGACCGCCACCGTGATGGTTTTTGAGGACAAATTACAGCCAGGGGATCGCCACGCCTGGGTTGCCCTGGACCATTGCCTCCTGGGAGTTGAGGAGTTGCAGCCGATCTTGCAGGCAATTGAATCGAATCACGGTATTCCAGCAGATGCGGTGACGGTTTCTTTTTCGCATACTCATGCCGCGGGCCTGCTGGGACATGATCGCCGCGAGTTGCCGGGAGGTGAATTGATCGCCGGCTACCTCGAAACGGTCGCGGAAACAGTTGCCAAGTTGGTGGGTGATGCCATCCGGGGCCTGCAGCCGGTGAAGATTTGCTATGGGTACGGACGCTGTGACCTGGCAGCCAACCGTGATTACTGGGATGCAACAAGCCAACAGTTTGTCTGTGGTTACAACCCGGTCGGTACGGCTGATGATACGGTCCTGGTGGGACGTATCACGAATGTCCAGGGGGACATCGTGGGTACCCTGGTCAATTATGCCTGCCATCCGACGACGTTGGCCTGGGACAATCAACTGGTAAGTCCGGATTATCCGGGAGCCATGCGGGAAGTGATCGAGAATGCCACGGGGGCTCCCTGCATGTTTATCCAGGGCGCCGCGGGGGACCTGGGGCCGCGTGAAGGATTCGTGGGAGATGTCGAGGTGGCCGATCGCAATGGCCGGCAATTGGGCTATGCGGCCTTGTCGGCGTTGACGGCCCTGCCTGCAGCGGGACAGCAATTCGAATATGTAGGGCCCGTGGTGTCGGGAGCGACCCTGGGAACCTGGCAACATGTTGCTCTTTCAGGGGATGCTCTAGCGGCCTGCAGTCGCTGGCGCATGAAACGTTGGCAACTGCCCTTGGCCTACCGATCCGAGTTGAGTTCCGTGGAAACGGTACAGGAGGAGCGTTTGGACTGGCAGCGTCAGCAAGCCGAGGCAGAGGCTGCAGGGGAGACGGACCGGGCCCGTGATTGCCATGCCCAGGTGGAACGCCGGACCCGGGTGCTGGGACGACTGGAGAACCTGCCTGCTGGGACGACCTATCCCTACGAGATCAGGATGTGGAGAATTGGTGACGCCATCTGGTTAGCGGTGCAGGGAGAACCTTACAATGTACTGCAGCAAGCGATTCGCAGTCGGTTTCCTGATGTGGTCATCGTCGTGGCGACGATCACCGGGGCCTGGGGCGCGTCTTACTTGCCGCCCGCGGATTGTTACGGTCGAGGTATCTACCAGGAATCGATCGCCGTTCTGGAGCCCGGTGCACTGGAACAGGTTATCGAAGAGATTTCAGTGGAGATTGAACAATGCTTATCCGAATCCTCCTAGTTGCCAGTGTTAGCCTGTTGAGCCTGTGGCCGGTAGCGAACCTGCCGGGCCAGGTGTTGATTCGAAACGCCCAGGTCGTGGATGGGTCCGGTGAGGCACCCCGGCAGGTTGATGTGCTGGTGACAGGAACCCGGATCACAACGATCGGGAAGAATCTTAAGGTACCTGATCAGACGCGGGTGATTGATGCCAAGGGACTTGTCTTGGCACCGGGTTTCATCGATTTGCATTCGCATAGTGACCGGACGATCATCAAGGATTCCGGTCGCCAGAATCTGAACTACCTGACGCAGGGTGTGACCAGTGTGCTAACGGGTAACTGTGCCAGCGGACCGGTTGACGTGGGAGCTTACTACCAGAAAATTGACAAGGATTCCGCTGGAACGAATGTCATGCACCTGGTTCCCCAGGGAAGTGTTCGCCGACAGGTGACGGGCAATGAAAACCGCGCGGCATCGCCTCGTGAAATCAAGCAGATGGCGGACCTGGTGGAAAAGGGCATGCGAGATGGTGCCTGGGGAATGAGTACTGGATTGATTTATCTGCCCAGTTCCTATGCCAACAAGGATGAACTGGTCCAGTTGGCAAGGCGTGTTGCCATGCATGGAGGGATTTATGCATCTCATATTCGTAACGAGAATACACGCTTGCTGGAAGCCGTCGAGGAAGCGTTGACAATCGGGCGAGAGGCGGGACTGCCGGTTCACATCTCTCATTTCAAGGCCTCCGGTTTGAAGGCCTGGGGGCTGGCATCGGAAGCCGTGGCGCTGTTGGTCGAGGCCCGCGAGGGTGGGCAACGCGTGACGGCAGATCAGTATCCTTACACGGCCAGCAGTACTTCGCTGGGAACCATGGTGGTACCGGCCAAGTACCGTAATCGCGAGGCACTGGTGAAAGCCCTGGGTGACGAGAAGCAGGCCCGGCAGGTAAAGGAAGCTATTCGCAAGGGGATCCAGGTGCGTGGGGAAGGCAAACGCCTGTATGTTGCCGGCTACCGTAAGAACCGTGACTGGCAGGGCAAGAACCTGGATGAACTGGCTCGCCAGGAAAAGACAACACCCTTGGAAATCGTGCTGGAGATCCAGCAGAATGGTGGAGCCTCGATGGTTAACTTTGGCATGGATGAAGCCGAAGTCCGTTACATCATGAAGCAGGCGTTCGTGGCGACAGCCAGCGATGGCAGTGCACGCTCACTGGACGACGAGACACAACCGCATCCAAGGAATTTTGGCTGCTTTCCTCGTAAGATCGGTCATTATTGCCTGCGTGGCAACGTGCTGCCCTTGTCCCAGGCGATCCGTAGTGCCACCGGATTACCGGCTGATATTCTCCATTTGCCCGAGCGTGGCTACGTGCGTCAGGGGTACTGGGCTGACCTGGTACTGTTTGACCCCAAGAACTTCATTGATACAGCCACCTTTGCCCAGCCCAAGCAACTGTCCACGGGAGTGCGTTTCCTCTGGGTGAAGGGGGAGTTGGCGATCGAGAATGGAAAACCGACCGGGAAACTGGCTGGTCGAGCATTGCGACACTCAAATAAAAGTAAGCCAAAGCCATGAAAATAACTGCGATCGAGACCCATGTTTGTCACGCGCGAATGCGCAATTGGATTTTCGTTAAGGTCATCACGGATCAGCCCGGCTTGCACGGTTGGGGAGAAGCGACCCTGGAGTGGCATACGCGTGGAGTCGTGGGGGCAATCGAGGACCTGGCGGAGTTGGTGATCGGCGAAGATCCCACGCGGATCGAACACCTTTGGCAAATGATG
>JAZADA010000049.1:0-3390 GCA_036124135.1 Planctomycetota bacterium
TTCTCCAGGCATTAAAGGAGTGGGAACCCACGATGTACGAACACCTGGCGGCCATTGCTGCCACGGCCGAGACCCCGGACTTCGAAACCACCCTGCAGGAGAGTTTCGCCCAGATCGAAGGTAAATCTATCGACTATGCCATCATGGAAAAGTACGATAATGTGCTGGTGGTAGAGGCTCCTTTTCAATGGAACGATGTCGGCAACTGGCAATCGTTAGCTACGATGCATGCACCGGATTCCCAGGGTAACGTGATCCTGGGAAAACACCTGGGAATCGAATCCAGCAACTCGATTATCCGTTCCGAAAAAGATCACCTGGTCGTCACGGTTGGCCTGGATGACGTGATCGTCGTCCATACCGAAGATGCCACGTTAATCGTGAATAAGCAACAAGAAGAATCCGTACGCCAGGTCGTAGAACGACTCAAGGAAGAAGGATGGGATCAATACCTTTAACGGTCTGATTTCGAATACGTTTAGCATGTCAACAGAGTGGCTAACTCTTGCGACAAGTTACCGGAGATAACCATGCATTATGCCTCGAACCGCTCGGTATCATGGACAGCGGCACTGGTATGCCTGCTCGTCCTGATTATCCTGGCAGCACCCCTCCTGCACGCCGCGCCACCGACCATCGGTTCCACGATCAAGTTTCGCACACTGGGTGGAACACAATTCTGGAGTGATCAATTACTTTTTCGTGGTTGGCGAATTCAGCGTAATGCACTGACCCATCACCACCGCCTGCTGGACAGCAAGAATTACCGTCATTCCTGGGGGAGCCTCGAACAGTGTGAAAAGACATTGGCGCAGTTAAAATCACAACTAAAACTTCAGCCCATCAAGGGGAAAGTCGTACTCGTTCTGCATGGACTCGGCCGCACTCGCAACTCCATGCACAGCCTGAGCCAGTACCTGGGAAAACAAAGCGACTACACCGTCCTGACGATGTCCTACGCAAGCACGCGGGCCCCGGTGGCCGACCACGCTAAATCATTGCACCAGGTCATTCGTGGACTACCCCAGGCAACAGAAATCAGCTTCGTCGCGCATAGCCTGGGAAACCTGGTCATTCGACACTACCTGGCAGACATCCAGAAAAAAAAGATCGTACACCCTCCCTGGGGTTCCATCGTCATGCTGGCCCCACCCAACCAGGGTTCCAGCATGGCGGAACAAATCAGCAACAACAAGGCGGTGCGTGCGGTGTGGGGTCCCAGTGGTAACGAGATCGGCTCCTACTGGTCTCGGTTATCGAGTCAACTGGCAACTCCGAAATGCCGTTTCGGAATTATTGCTGGTAAATCGGAGCGCACGATCCTGAACAATCCGTTGATTAATGGGCATGATGACCTCGTGGTCACGGTCGCAGAAACACGTTTGGCAGGAGCACATGATTTTCTCGTTGCCCCGGCGATCCATACCTACCTCATGGATCATCCACAGGTCCAGGCGGCCACCTTGCGTTTCCTGCATCATGGTTACTTTCAATCTGAAGAACTTCGCAAACCAATCAAGGCACTTCCCGGGAAACCATGACAGAACCTTTACCTGCAACAGGCCGACTGATCGGCATTGATTTTGGCACGGTCCGCATCGGCATTGCCATCACGGATACGGAACGACGTCTGGCAAGTCCCTACGAGAACTACACGCGCCAGGACCTCGCGGCTGACACCCGATTTTTCAAACAGCTGGTAACCCAGGAAACCGTGGCTGGATTCGTGATTGGTTTACCGGTCTATAGTGACGGCGAAGAAAGCGCCAAGTCACGAGAGGCTCGTGCCTTCGGACAGTGGTTGCTGGAAGTCACGGGCATCCCCGTAACTTTTTACGATGAGCGTTATACCACCGCCCAGGCTGAACAACTGCTGATCACGGCGGAACTGACTCGCAAGCGAAAAAAGAAACGATTAGACATGATCGCAGCCCAGATCATTCTTGCCAGTTACCTGGAATCCTCCGGCCAGGGAACCGAGTCACCTGGGGCGCTGGATCACCGGGGTGACGATCCTGGATAAACGCGACAAGCATCCCGCTTGTTCATGGCGTGGAAGTATCTGCTTTTTTCCCCTTGTCCCGCTCGGCTTCCTGCTTCATGGTCTTGATCAAGGGAACGATCACGGAACTGGGTAAGGCATACGTTGAGATTCTCCCGGCACGGGCAATGTTAATACCAACAGCTTTGCCGTGAAGACCAATCAGGGGACCACCACACTGGGCGGGTTGCAGGACGGTATCATGCTGTAAGACGGTAGGAAATCCGCTGCGACGCTTGCTCAGGGGCCCGCCCAGTTTGTCCTGGGGAACGGCCTGCCGCGTTGGACTCAAATCTCCGATTCTTCCCAGGGTTGCCTTGATGGAAAGAGTTTCCTCGCCACGTTTAATTTCCAACGTGACCTGTTCACCTGGCAGATGTTGTCGCACGGTGTCAACGACCATCGGCAGGTTTTGCATCTGCTTACTGTTTACCTTGACGATCACATCGCCCCGACGCAGCCCGGCCCGTTGTCCACCACCGTCTGGCATCACGCGCTGGATACCAACCCCGTCTTCCCGTTCTTCCAGGATAACACCCAGGACGCCGCCCTTGACCGACAAGGGTGCCTCCAGGCTCAGCACACCAATAGCGATCGGCTCGGGAAGATGGCCAGGCACAGCCAACCAGCTGCCCAGGGACAACTTGCTTTCGGTTTCCCATTGAATCGCTGGCAAATCTTTCCGATCTACTTTAAGCAGTGCCAGGTCATGTCGCACCTGGGTATTAACCACGCTGGCCGGAATGCGTTTACCCTCGAAAAGCTGGCATTCCACTTTTCCCGGCAGCTGGCTGGCCTTTGTCAAGATATAGCCATCACGGTCCACGATGACTCCCAGTGCCACGACGCGATCTCCGGAAAATATTTTCACCGTACTCTTGGTCGCTGCTGCCACCACGGTCTTGAAACTCTTTCGAATCGAAGCATGGTTTCGTTGGTTTACGCTGACTGGCCGCAACAATGCAATTTGTTGCCACATGCCGAGGTAAGTCGCTCCAGTCGCGGTTTGTCGAATCGTTGGCGAACGATCAACCGGGGGTGAGGAAATTCTCGTGTGAGGAGCTGGCCTGGCTGCCGAACCTTCTTCGACGCTCCCTACGGTCACCGTAACGACAACTGGTTTCTTGCGGCGCATTAGGGTTACTTCAACTTTTTCTCCTGGACGTCGAAACCCAACCAGGGCAATCAGTGAATCGAAATCTCCAACCTCGTCATCACCGAACTTGGTTATCACGTCGCCAACCTGGATTCCTGCCTGTTCCGCCGGCCCGTCCTTAACGACCCCACTAACCTGTGTCCGTGGGATATCGTTCCGGCCACGCACTCCGATGTAAGGAGACGCGGGCATT
>JAZADA010000050.1:0-12237 GCA_036124135.1 Planctomycetota bacterium
CGACCCCATCTCCCAGGAGGAGTATTTCCGCTTTTTTGCCTACTTCAACAATAGCCAGGATGCCGATCGGCGTGATGAATCGCCACTCTTAACTCGCGTCACCGAAGAAATGGAAAAACGCAAGGCGACGCTCATGGAGCAGATCGTCCAGGCGCGGAACGAACTGATTCCCAGTGACGCACAGCTAGAGGCCCAGCACGCTGCCTGGAAGCAAGTTTCCCAGCGAAATTATTCATGGCAACCTCTCCATCCGACCAGCGCCACTGCCAGCAACGGCACGAAGTTGACTGTTCGACCGGATGCCAGCGTGCTCGCCTCGGGTAAATCACCAGCCACGGAAACGTACATGCTGGACATTGAAACCGATTTACACGGAATCCGCGGCCTGCAACTGGAGGCCTTGCCTGACCCATCCCTTCCCCAGCAGGGCCCAGGGCGTTCCAGTGGTGGTAACTTCGTGCTTTCACACCTCCGCGTGCTCGACCAATCGGACTCTCGCCCGCGACAGAGCGGACGTTTTATTCGCATCGACCTTCCCGGTGAGAAAAAAATGATCCACGTGGCCGAGATCCAGGTTTTCCGGGATGGAAAAAACATCGCCCGGACAGGAAAGGCGACCCAATCATCCACGGATTTCGGTGGTCCGGCTGCACGAGCCATCGACGGAAACACGAATGGTGATTACCAGAAAAACAGCGTTACACACACGGCCATCAGCAAGAACCCCTGGATTGAAATCGACCTTGGCAAGACGACAGAGATCGACAAGATCGTGATTTGGAATCGAACCGATTCGGGACTGCAATCACGCCTCGATGGCTTCCGTCTTTCGATCCTTGACGATGAACGCCAGACGGCCTGGAAGCAGGTTTACGCAAAGGCACCGCCAAAAGATGTCGCCGCAGACCTGACCGGCGCCCGGCCATTACCCATCGTGACTGCGTCCGCTGATTATGAACAGGCTGCGGGCGGCGGCAAGGACCCGCGACAAGGTTGGACAGCGTTGGCGGCACTAACCAGTGACGATAAGCCTGCTGGCGCTGGCTGGGCAGTCGGCGGTAACATCGGACAGACCGCGAAAGCCGTTTTCCAGTTCAAGGAGCCGCTCGGGGCAGCAGGCAAGACGACCCGTTTAAGGATCGCCCTGGAACAGGGATTAGGTTCCCAGCATAGCCTGGGTCATTTCCGCATTTCGGCGACTACCAGCGTCGGTCCGGTCGAATTGACGCCGCGTGCACTCCAGCCGTTGTTGGCTCAGCCCGTCGCCCAACTCACGCCCGACCAAAAGAAAGCCCTGGTCAGCTACTACAATCGCGCCGTGCCGCCACCCAAGGCGGTCCTGGAGCGAATCGCAACGATCCAGAAACAGATCGATGGCATCAAGGGGGTCACTGTCCCCATCATGCGTGAATTACCAGCGGGCAAGGGCCGTAAAACTCACATCCAGATTCGCGGTAATTTCCTGGCCAAGGACAAGGAGGTTACGCAGGGGGTCCCCTCCGCTTTCCATCCGTTCCCCAAAGATGGACCGTCTAATCGGCTCGGCGTTGCCAACTGGCTGGTGAGCCCGGACAATCCCCTGACGGCACGGGTTGTCGTGAACCGCTACTGGGAACAGCTCTTCGGACTTGGCCTGGTCTCCACGAGCGAGGAATTCGGCACCCAGGGTTCACTTCCTAGCCATCCTGCCCTACTCGATTGGTTAGCCGTGGACTTGATGGAAAACGGCTGGGATGTCAAGGAGTTACTCAAGACGATCGTGATGTCAGCAACCTATCGGCAATCCAGCCAGGTTATTGGCGATGCGGCGGCACGCGATCCCAACAATCAACTACTCTCCCGCGGACCGCGTTTCCGGCTTTCCGCGGAGATGATACGGGACCAGGCACTGGCGGTGAGTGGCCTCCTGAGTCCCAAGATGTACGGCCCCAGCGTGCAACCTCCCCGACCCAACCTGGGCCTCAAGGCAGCGTTCGGCGGTTCCACGGACTGGACGACTAGCCCCGGCGAAGACAGGCATCGACGTGGCCTCTACACCTCCTGGCGGCGGAGCATTCCCTACCCCTCCATGGCCGCTTTTGACGCCCCCAGTCGGAACGTCTGCACCATCAGCCGGGCACGAACCAATACACCGCTGCAAGCTCTCGTGACGCTTAACGACCCAGTCTATGTCGAGGCGGCGCAACACCTGGCTCGGCGGATCCAGAAGCAATCATCCCAGGGCCTCCCCGCCCAAATCGGATACGCCTTCCGAAGTGTTCTTTCCCGTCCTCCGGCCCCAGCAGAGGCCGCCCGACTCACCACGCTTTACGAACAGCTACAGAAGCGGTACCAGGCCGATCCGGCCCTGGCTACCGAAATGGCAACATCCTTTGCCGGTGCGGCTCCTGAAAAAACGAACATGGTAGACCTTGCGGTCTGGACCGTTGTCAGCAATGTCTTAATGAACCTGGACGAAGCGCTTACCAAGAGGTAATTAACCGACTCATGCATGCATTCCAAGAAAATCTTCAACTGCTGACTCGTCGCCATTTCCTGAAGGCCTGCCCCTCCGGGCTGGGCGCCATGGCATTGGCTTCGCTCGCCGATCCGGCACCGGCTGCTGAGCCGGCTTTCGTAAATCCGCTCGCTGCCAAACTGCCGCACTTTGCACCCAAGGCCAAACGAGTCATTTACCTGCATATGGCGGGCTCACCACCCCACCTCGATCTCTTCGACTACAAACCCGAATTGGTGCGGCGCAACGGCGAAAAGTGCCCTGATGAATTTTACAAGGGAAAACGCTTCGCCTTTACGTCGGCCCATCCGACGCTGCTGGGTACTCCCCAGAAATTCGCCCAGCATGGCGAAAGCGGTGCATGGATGTCCGAAGCAATTCCACACCTCGCAGGTGTGGCCGACGACCTCACGATCGTTAAGTCGGTATACACCGAACAATTCAACCACGCTCCCGCACAACTCATGCTGTACACGGGTTCTCCGCGTTCGGGCCGTCCCTCACTTGGTTCCTGGGTGACCTATGGGCTCGGATCCGAGAACGCCGATCTTCCCGGTTTCGTGGTACTTATTTCCGGCGGTGTCAGTCCCAGCGGCGGCAAGGATAACTGGGGCAGCGGTTTCCTGCCCTCTGTCTTCCAGGGTGTCCAGTGTCGTTCCAAGGGAGACCCTGTCCTTTACGTGAGCAACCCCAAGGGGATGGACCGCCAATTGCGTCGCACCAGCCTCGACGCGTTACGCGACCTGAACCAGATCCAGGCAGACAAGCTAGGAAACCCCGAGACACTCACACGCATCGCACAATACGAGCTCGCTTTCCGCATGCAAACGTCCGTGCCGGGCGTCATGGACATCTCCAAGGAAACCAAGCAGACGCTGGACGATTACGGCGCCGTACCGGGCACCGCTAGTTTTGCTAACAACTGCCTCCTGGCTCGCCGCCTCGCCGAAAGCGGAGTGCGTTACATCCAGTTATTTGACTGGGGATGGGATTTCCATGGCACCAACAAGAGCCGTGGCATTCGGTCCGGCCTGACCGATCGCTGCAAACCGATGGACCAGGCGGTGGCCACCTTGATTCGTGACCTTAAACAGCGTGATCTCCTCGACGAAACCCTGGTGATCTGGAGTGGCGAGTTCGGACGCACTCCCTTCCGCGAGGGGCGCACGGCCAAGAGCGATGTCCTGGGGCGCGATCATTATCCCGATTGTTACACGATGTTCATGGCGGGCGGCGGCATGAAGCCTGGCCTGAGCTACGGTGGTTCTGACGAACTCGGCTTCAAGCCAGCTGAAAACAAGGTGCACGTGCACGACCTGCAGGCCACTGTCCTGCACACCCTCGGGTTCAATCATCAACAGTTGACGCATCGTTTCCAGGGACGTGACTATCGCCTTACCGATGTTCATGGCAAGGTCATCAGCGACCTACTTGCTTAGCAGGAACGGTTGGGCTCAGCAGCGACCGTCCGGGTCCTGACCACACTTTTCAAAGGAGTTCACGTTGTGGGGTTACTAAACCAAACCGCCTTCACAGGATCGAGCGACGTTCATTTCCTTTCACGCGGGGCGATCCGGGTATCCGGTTTACTGCTCTTGTTGGCGGGGTTCACGAGCCAGGCTACTGCCGCTGATTGGCCCACCTATCGGCACGACAATCGCCGCAGTGGAATTACCAACGAGAGTCTCTCCACACGTAGCCTTGGCCTCCTTTGGAAATGGAAGTCCACACTGCCACCTCAGTCCGCCTGGGCGGGCCCGGCTAAATGGGATGCCTATGCGGGCATCCGGGGCCTAAAATCAATGCGAATGTACGACCCCGTGTTTCATGTTGTCGCTGCCGGGGACCAGGTCTATTTCGGGTCCAGCGTGGACGATTCGGCTCATTGCCTGGATGCTGCCACGGGGAAGCCTGTTTGGCAGTTTACAACCGAAGGACCTGTCCGCATCGCCCCATCCTACCATTCGGGGCGACTCTACTTCGGTTCCGATGACGGGCACGCCTATTGCCTGGACGCCAAGACAGGTAAGTTACGCTGGCAATTCAATCCCAGCCTTCACGCCAACGATGGAACGCTGCCGCCCGACCTTACCCACCGCATCGTTCACAACGGTCGCCTGATACCATTTTGGCCCTGCCGCAGCGGCTTGATGATCCAGAGTGGCACCGCCTATTTCTCGGCCTCACTCTTCCCCTGGCATCCGTCGTATCTCTGCGCCGTCAACGCGATTAACGGCAAAACGGACAGTAAAAATTGCTATGTCCAGGAGATATCCGGGCAGACCATGGAAGGCGCCATGGTTGCCTCGGAAACCCAGTTAATTGTTCCCCAGGGCCGGGTCGCTCCGCAGGTATTCGATCGCGTCACGGGAAAGGGCGAAGGCGCGCTCAAAGGGGGTGGTGGTTCGTTCGTAGTACTCGCAAACGATGATACGATTTTTCACGGGCCAGGTAACAAGACCGGGTGGATCACTTCCAGCCAAGCTGGCAACCGGAAGGCCGTCGCGACCTACAAGTCCGGAAATGTCATCGTCGTTCGAGGCAACATTTCTTACCTGCTATCGGATTCAGAACTGGTTGCCTCCGACTATATCAGCCGCAAGGTGCTCTGGAAGCGTCCCTGCGACCATCCCTATGAACTGATTGGCGTAGGAAACACGCTTTTCGCCGGTGGCACGGACGAGGTGGCTGCCTACGACATGTCAACGGGTAAGTTACTCTGGACCTTCCCGGTCTCGGGCAAGGTATATGGCCTTAGCTGTGCGAACGGTCGGCTCTTTGCCAGCACCGACACGGGAACCATTTACGCATTCGGCGCCCGCGGAACCCGCCCACCGCTCGTGACTGCCGATCGTGCTCCCGTTACCCTGCCAAGCAACCTCACTCCGGTAGCGCCGCTCGACGATCCCTCGTTGATTGGACGCTGGGTCTTCCAAAAACCACATGTTCAAAAGAATCGGGTACAGGACCTTGCAGGAAAGAACCCCGCCACCATCGAGGGCAACATCCGCCTGGCCACAGCCCAGACCCACCAGGCCCTCGTGCTCGATGGCAAGTCAAATCGCGTCACGATCAGTGACGACCATTCCAAGACCACTCAACCTACCCGGGCCATGACTGCCGAGGCATGGGTTCGCATCGAGTCCCCCCGACGCTGGGGAGGTATCGTGGGCGCTATCCAGGACAACGGTTCTTATGAACGCGGCTGGTTACTCGGGTATTGCAACTCGAGTTTCTGTTTTGCGTTGGCAGGTAAAGAGGGGCCTGCCAGCATGACCTACCTGACCGCTTCGGAGCCCTTTATTCCCGGGCAGTGGTATCACGTCGCTGGTACCTATGACGGCCAGACTCAATCACTCTACGTAAATGGAAAATTGCTGGGAACGTCCAAGGCTGAGCAGGGCGACATCAATTATCCACCGCGGACGTTCTACGAGATTGGTTCCTACCACGACAGCAACGAAAATTACCCCGCGGAAGGGATGGTTCACGAGATTCGCGTCTACAAGCGTGCCCTAAAAGCCGCCGAGATCATGCAGCAGGTGGAGTCCAAGCAACTCAAAACCTCTCCGACCGCCGAACTTGCCGCCGGTCCGTACCTGAGATTCACGGCCCCTGACGAGGCCATGGTTTACTGGGAAACTCACGAAGAGGTACCCACCGAACTGACCTACGGACAGGACGATGATCTTAAAACGGTTTCCAAGGCAACGCCGACGCGGATGCATGCGGCACGCTTGACGAATCTTAAACGCCATCGGCGCTACCATTACAGCATCCAGATTCAAACGCAAGCCGGCTCGACCTCCACCAGCCAGTTTGAGTGTGACACTTATTTCAATTTCAATATCCTTCCTGCTCAGCCTGCGAGGCCAGCCACCGGAAGCGCGGCCGAAATTCTGGCCAAGACGCCTTTCAAGCGGGGCTTGTGCCTCGTCGTCGGATGCGGGGACGGAACGCTAGTGCAAGAACTGGCCGAGCAATCGCAACTGCATATCATCGGATTCACGACGGACCCCGAACAAGCGGAGAAGGCCCGGCAACGGTTACAAGTCAAGGGGCACTACGGGACGCGAGCGTCAATTTGCCTGGTCGAATCCCTCGATGCAATCCCCGTAACACGATGCTGCGCCAACCTGATTACTTCCCAAGATCTCCTCGACGGGACCTGGAAACCCACTTCGCTGTCCGAGATTCACCGGCTCCTGCAGCCGCGCGGAGTTGCTGTGCTGGGTCTCACCACCTCAGGAAAACCCGACACGCCCCCTGGGCCCTGGGCACAGTGGATCAAGGAAAACAAGGTGCCGACGCGATCGGCCGCCACGGCCACGACCCTTTGGCTGCAATTGGAACGACAGCCACTGGAGGGTGCCGGCAGCTGGTCTCATCTTTATGGAAACGCCGACAATTCCGCCTTCGGTGGCGAGTCCCTGCAGAGTGCAAAGAGCACCTCGGACCTGGTGGTGCAATGGATCGGGCGTCCCGGCCCGCGATACCAACCGGATCGAAACGGCCGGAAGCCATCGCCCCTGTCAGTCAACGGTCGGTTATTTCTCCAGGGGCTACAACGACTGGTTGCACTGGATTCCTATAACGGTACGGTTCTTTGGTCCCTTGAGATCCCCAGCCTCGGCCGTTTCAATATGCCTCGCGACTGCGGCAACTGGACTGCCGATGATAATTTTGTATATGTTGCCATTAATGATCGCCTCTGGCATATCGACGCCGCCACTGGCGAGGTTATCCAAATGCAAAAGGTACCGCCCGGTACACGGCCTGACTGGTCTCACGACTGGGGCTACATTGCCAACATCGGCGATTCCATCCTTGGCAGCACGGTAAAGAAGGGCAGCTCGTTCAAGAGTTTCTGGGGGGGCGCCAGCGATGGCTGGTATGATGCCAAGACGGGCAAAGCCACGGCCAAGGTCTGCAGCGAACAGCTGTTTTCACTTCGCAAGAATGACGCGAGTCAACGGTGGCTTTACCGCGACGGCATCATTCTCAATTCCACGATTACGGCGACCGAGAAAACCGTTTACTTCGTAGAAAATCGGAACCCGGCAATTCGCGAGTCCCAGGAACGACGTATCACCGCCCCTGAACTATGGAAGGACAATCACCTGGTAGCCCTCGATTTCCGGACTGGCAAAAAGATCTGGGAGCAGCCGATCAAGACCACCCCCGGTACGGTCGTTTTCTACCTGGCCCATGGCAACGGCACCCTGGCGCTCGTTTCCTCATCAACCAAGAGTTACGAGATCTATGCTTACCAGGACCAGACCGGCGATACGATCTGGGACACCAGTATCCCCTGGTCGAAGGACAACCATGGTGGCCACATGTCGCGGCCGGCAATCGTTGGAAACACTCTTTACGTCCGGCCACGGGTTTTTGAATTGGACAGCGGATCCCACCGCGACCAAACCATTCCCGGCGGCGGCTGCGGGACCTATGCCTGCACGACAGAGGCACTCTTTTTTCGCTCCGGAAATGTTACCGTTTGGGATCGCGAGCAGGGAAAAACAACGAAGTGGCCGCGACTGCGACCCGACTGTTGGTTGAGTACCATCCCTGCGGGCGGTATGCTGCTGTCGCCGGAAGGTGGTGGCGGCTGCAGTTGCGGCTCGTGGATGGAAACGTCTCTCGGCTTTATCCCAAAGCGTCCGCGCAAATAATCCTGCCACTGGTCAAACAACACCTAACAATTAATGAACGCCGAAAGGATCCCCTCACATGATTGCTCGCAGTCGCCTTTATCTTACTTTGTCATGCTGCCTGCTTTGCGTAACGACCGGGACGACTTCTGCGGCAGACTGGCTGCAATTCCGCGGCCCAACAGGGCAGGGGACTACGGTTGCCAGCAATCTGCCCGAGCAATGGACAGCAACGAGCAACGTGCAATGGAAGCAAGCCATCCCAGGTAAAGGCTGGTCCAGCCCGATCCTGCATGGGGACCAGATCTACCTGACGACCGCCATAGCGAAATCCGCCGAGGCAAAATCGGACCTCGCCCTGACCACCGTGGCCCTGAGCCAAAAAACGGGCCAAGTCACCTGGTCCACCGAAGTCTTCCTCGCCAAGGGTGAGGCCTCACCAAAAATCCACGGCAAGAACAGTCCCGCCAGTCCGACACCGATCATCAACGAAGGCCGCCTGTATGTTCATTTCGGTCACCAGGGGACCGCCTGCCTTGACCTGGATGGGAAAGTCCTCTGGCGCAATGAACAACTCACCTACAAGCCAGTACATGGCAACGGGGGTTCACCGGTGCTCCACAAGGGAAAACTCATCTTTAGCATTGATGGTGCCCAGCAGGCGGGTGTGGTTGCTCTCAATGCGACCGATGGAAAAGTGGCGTGGCGCATGGATCGCGAGTCCACTGCACCACGGAAGTTTTCCTTTACCACACCCGCAGTGATCACGGTGAACGGACAAGATCAGTTGATTAGTCCTGGCAGTAACGTCGTCCACGCCCTGGATCCAGCCGACGGCACGATCATCTGGAAGGTGATTTATGACGGTTATTCCGTGATCCCACGACCCGTGTATGGCAATGGCATGGTCTACGTGTGCACCGGCTACAACACGCCCAGTTGCCTGGCTATTCGGCCCACCGGCAAAGGTGACGTCACCGATACCCATGTGGCATGGCGGGCTACCAAGGGGATCCCACATACGGCTTCCCTGATGCTGCTGGACAAGGAACTCTACATGGTATCGGATCGTGGCATTGCCAGTTGCCTGGACGCCCTTACAGGCAAACCGCACTGGCAACAGCGAATTGGCTCAGCCTACTCAGCCTCACCGATCTACTCCGAGGGACAGATCTATTTTCTCAGCGAAGACGGAATTACCACGATCATCCGCCGAGGCATCGAATACCAGAAACTTGGCACCAGTCCCCTCGGTGAACGCACGCTTGCCTCATCCGCCCCTTCGACGGATTCGTTATTTATTCGCTCGGAAGAACACCTCTTCCGGATCGGCAAGTAACACCGCTCCGCGAGGCACCGGAATCGCGTTATTTACTTAGGTCCGTAACGTAAATATTCTTGTATTCGAACTGGCCACCACCCGGGACTTCAACCTGGATGCCGATAAAACCCTTCGGCTCCTTGACGCCACCACTCTTCCAGGCCTGCTTACCATTCATTTGAAGTTTCGCATTGCCACCCACGACCGTCAGCCGGAGCGTGTTCCACTCCCCATCTTTCACCAGGCCGGAACTCTTGGCCGTCGGCAGCCCATTGACGTTACCCTCGTGCCCCTGGAGCAAGTTCGCCTGGTAGCGTGCAGGCCATGGTCCCGATTTAGGTAGCTTGCTAAAGCGAAAATAGATCCCTGCATCCCACTTTTCTTTTTTCAGTGCGCGCCATTCCAGCTCGAAGGTAAAGTCCTGGTATTGCTTCTCCGTCCGGATCAGACCGTTGCCACCCTTGGCGAAAAGCACACCCGAGCGAACCTCTGCCTGACAATCTGTCACCACCCAGCCATCCAGGTTTTTCCCGTTAAACAAAGATTTACGCTGAGCCTCTTCCGCTCCGAGTTCGCAGGACATGGCCAGGCCCCAGAGAACGACCACTGTTGCCGCGCGTCGCGTGATATTAGAAACTACGATCATCCGATTACCCCTTTTACGGTATTTCTATTAAATGCATTCCCAGCCAAGCCGCTATTTAGCTCCGCTCCGATTCCAGTAGACCTTCAGGTTCTTTGTTGCGCGACCCGCAGCGACGATATCGAGGCGCCCGTCCCCATCCAGGTCACCCGCCCTCAAATCCTCGGTCGCCATGCCATTGTCGTCAACCAGCAAGGATTTCCAGGTCGTCGCCGTCTTATCGGTCGGATAATAAAGCTTGACTCCAACTTTTTTGGCACCATTGGGTGAACGCCATCCCGCCACCACCTGCTGCTGTCCGTTGCCGAAGAAATCACCTGTCGCAATTGCATGCCCGGCGTTCAATTGATCGTCGAGTACGATGCGTGAGTTCACGCTGGCAATATCGCTTTTCGCCGATCGGTCATACCCGGAACGATAATAAACCAGGGCGCTGCCGTGCAGTGGCTCGATCGTCGCAATGAATGGTTGTGTTGCTGAATGCAGGCCCATCCTGATTTCGCCACCGCCTTTCACACGATCCAACTTCCTGCGATTCCATTTACCCTGGCTGTAGCTCAAGACCAATGCCCCCTCACGTCCAACAAAAAGGATTTCCTCGGATTCCGTGGACGGATCCAGCTGACAGGGATCGAGGTTATGCGTAACGTGCAGCGAATCGTCAACCACCGTGGTCTTCCAGGGGTCACTTACGGTAGAAGGTTTTGCATAAGCTAACAACTTAACACCCGCACCATTTCCTCCACGATTGCCTCGACCATGCAGCGGGGCAACCACCAACGTATATTCCGTCGCTGAGAGCTTCACCCAGCGCATCCGATGCACCGTGGGCTCATGCGGCAAACGAATCGCCTTCCACTTGAGATGACGATCTGCCGGGGGGTGCAGGTAAAAAACGGCGCCTGAATTAAGCGTGTCGCCCGGATTCCATTGCCCGCCCACCGCAATCTCCACCTTGCCATCTCCGTCAATATCGCGCGCGGCAATGCAGACGTTGTCCAACGGCGTCAGGTTCTCAGCGATCACGTAACGCTTCCACCCAGGATTCTTGTACCAGGCGAATTGTTTTTTATCCGCAACCACAATATCTAGCTTGCCGTCCCCATCGACATCACCAAGCGCGGTACCGTAACCGATTTTGATGTCAGCATCGATCACTTCTGCCTGGAATGTCGGCAGCGGCACTCCCTGTGCGACCACCGCGCTCGTGGGCGCGAGCAGACAACCTGCCAACAGCAGCGCTGCGGCCCATTGAATGGATTTCCAACGCGACTTATATCGTCTTACAACCATGTTCTGGCTCCCCTGGATATTGCTGTGTCTCCAGCACCCTCTGAACGGTACCTAACGATGACCAGCTGCCATTCTAGCGGCTTCCGGGTGTTTGCGTAGCCGAGCCATGTGCCAGATGCCAAAAACAGGCCCGAGTGCAAGCATTGACAGGGCAACCGGCCATCCCGCTTGCTCCTGGAGCAGCGGAACCAGTCGAATGGTAGCCAACGTGAGTAAGAAACCAATGCATGTTTGAACGGTCAGAGCGGTCCCTACCAGGTCCGGCTGCGAAAGTTCAGAAATCGCGGTGCTAAACTGAGCGCTGTCGGCAACCACGGTTATGCCCCACAGCAGGCAAACAATCGTCAGCGCCAGCGGCTCGGCCTCCAACCATCCCGCGACCAGGCAACAGCTTCCGGAGGCTGCCAGGCAAACCATCGTGGTCCGGGTGCGCCCGAATCGGTCAGAAAACAGACCGGCGGCGACGCAACCCACACCGCCAATGCCAACCACGAAAAAGCTTGCCATCCGCCCCCAGGTCGGATCCCAACCGGCTTCCGCGAAACTTCCTACCACCAGGAGTGGAACCCATGTCCACATCGCGTAAAGCTCCCACTGGTGCCCGAGGTATCCAAAATTCGCACGACGCAGGGGTTCGTTTCGCCACATGCGATAGAAATAGCGCCAGTCGAATTCCGTGGTGCGTGGTAGAAGGGGGCCTGGCCGGATACCAACTGCTGCAACCAGTGAGATGACTCCCGCCGCCACCGACACGACTAACAGTTCCAGTCGCCATAACGGCAAGCCCCCATCGGCCACCTGAAACCAGTCTGCTAGTGGCAACGCAAGC
>JAZADA010000051.1:0-3381 GCA_036124135.1 Planctomycetota bacterium
GTGCTGGAACGCGCGTCGCTTCAGCATATTCCAGCCAATGCAGCGATCGCCGTGGCAGCACGGGTGGACCTCGGGAAGGCGATTCTGACACTCCAGGAAACGCTGCAGCAGTTCGATCCGAGGGAAGCGCAGAATATTACACGAACGTTTGAGCAGTTTGAAAAAGAACTGCCTGGCCTTAGTGTCAGGAGGGATGTGTTCCCAGCCCTGGGAGATGTCTGGACAGCGCATGCGACACCCGGCCAGGGTGGCTTTCTAACAGGCTGGGTATTCACAGTGAGTGTTCGAGATCAGGCACTGGCCCAGAAAGTGATCGGGCATTTTGAGGCGATGGTTCACCGTGAAAATGAGTCCACCATGAGAAGAAATGGCGGACCTGAGGCTTTGAAAAAGATGATGGTGGGGCAGGACCAGGTGTTTTACCTGGTAATCCCGGACGACGACACGCCTATGGCACCAGCATGGTGCTTGCAGAAGGACCGCTTCATCCTGACATTATTCCCCCAGGCAATGCGCAGCTACCTGAAGTCGTCAGGAGGTGAGAGGAGTCTCGGGGACGTGTCCGAGGTAGCCAGGCTGTTTAAACCGAAGCGAAGTCCCAAGCTCCTGCAGTACACGGATGCCCGGGAAGTTGCCAAGTGGCTTTATCCGCTGTCGCAGGTGAGTTTCAATGCCTTGTGTGCCCAGTTTCAACGGCAGGGTGTGAATATTAATCCCGCGGTCTTTCCCACGGCCGGATTAATTCAGCAGCACCTGGGACCCTCCGTGATGGCCTGGTACCTGCAGGAAGACGGGCTCTATACGGAGTCAAGCAAACGTCTGCCCGGTGTTGGTCCGCTTATGGTATGGGGCCAGGCCATGATGTTCTTTTCGTTGCAGCGGAAGGCCGTGTATCGCCAACTTGACAGGATTGGTACGGAGGGTGAGTCCGAAGAGAGTGCGATTCCTCGCTAGAAACGCGTAGGCAGAGCAGTTAGTTAATTGGGGTTTGTCGCAATAAAGGAAGAACGAGATGGCATTTCTATCGGCTCCGCTGACGTTTGTTCTGAGCGGATTTGTCATGCTGGCGAGTAACGCGGGGATTGGAATCCCACTAGGCACCCCACCGACTCCCGAACAGCCGGCCATGCTCCAGGTTGCTCCGGAAGAATGTCTCTATTTTATCCACTGGTCGGGCAGGGCAGAGGCGTCTGCCAAGAGCGTTAATAACGCAGAGCGGCTATTGGCAGAGGAAGAGGTTCAGCAGTTCGGGACGCAGGTACTGGGGGGCTTGCGTCAAAGCATGACCGACTTGGCAGGCGATAACCAGACAGCTGAAGCAAAAGTGATCAGGGAGCTGGTGCCGTTGCTGGCGGAAACCATCCTGGCGGGGCCAGGTACCATTTACGTGTCCGAAGCGAAACTGGTTGACACAGGAGTCGCAGTAGATGGCGGGATTGTCTTGTCAGCGGGCAAAGAGGGCCTTCGGCTCAATGAACTGCTCTCGCAATTTGCAGGAACGGTCCTTCAGCGACCTGCTGCCGAAGTTAAAGTTGCTGGCAAGAAATTTCGTGTGCTCGAGCTCGGTGGAGGTATTCCGCAGATCACCTGGGGGATAGTTGACGAAAAACTCGTGGTGGCAGTTGGCGCTCAGGCCATGGAGGGAATGTTGGCTCGATTAAAAACGCCTGCGCCCAAATGGTTGACCCGGACGAGGGCGCGTTGGTCGATCAAGCGTCGTTCAACAATTGCGTATGCGGACCTGGCTGCAATTCGTAGCCGGCTGTCCGTGATGTTTCCTGGAGAGCGTGTCCAGGAGCTTTTGGATCAGCTTGGAGTTGGGAACCTGGAGGCCTATCACAGCGTCACGGGCTTTGATGAGAGATTATTTGTCAGTCATGCGGCAATAACGTTTGATGGGAAACTCCAGGGGGTTCTTGGCCTGCTGGAAGCCCCGAAACTCACGGAGGCGGACTTCGCGAATTTCCCCGCCGATACCTTGGCTGCCTTATCGTTGCAGGCAGATGGAAAGAAAGTGTTTGAAAATATTCTTTTACTCTTAAAGATGACTTCGGAGCGGGATTACCAGCGATTTCAGCAGGACCTGGCTGCGTTGGAAAAAACGGTTGGTGTACAGCTAGGCGAAGAGTTCCTGGCGGCACTCGGTAAGCGATGGCAGGTTTATACGGCGCCGGATACCGGTGGCTGGCTCACGGGCTGGTTATTAGCCGTGGATGTTACTGACCACGTGAAAATGTCGAAGCTCCAGTCCCGGATGGTGCAGCAGATCGAGGAAAAGCTGGCGAGTGCAACGCGTCAAGATCTCCAGGGTTTTAGCCGCTCGAGCTTTCGCGGACAGGAAATCATGACCTGGACAAGTAACCTAACCTCCGTTAGTGCTGCGATCACGAAAAAACAATTATTAGTCAGCCTTTATCCGCAAGCAATCAAGGCACACCTCAGGCGCACCGCGCTCAATTCGCAGGGGCCGGGGCTTTCGAGTAACTCGCGACTGCAGCAATTGTGCAAGGAGCAGCAAGGCCCCCAGTTTGTCCAGTACGTTGATACCGGGGACCTGCTACGTACGACCTATCCGATGATCCAGGTTGGAGCACGCCAGTTCCTGGTTCAATTGCAGGAGGATGGGATGGATATCAATATGGTTTCTCTGCCATCCCTGGATCGTTTGTTGAAACATGTGCAGCCGAGTCTTACCTCCATCCATCGTGTGCCGGATGGAGTTGAAGTACGGTCCTCACAGACAATCCCTTCCAATTCGTTAAGTATTTCAGCTCCGGTGGCAATCGCATTGCTATTGCCGGCCGTAAATGCAGCCCGTGAGTCGGCTCGCCGGGTAGCTGGTATGAATAATCTTAAGCAAATCGGCGTGGCGATGCACAACTTCCATGATAGCTATAGTGGCTTTCCAGCAGCTTATAGTGCCGACAAGAATGGGAAGCCGCTACTGAGTTGGCGAGTGCATATCCTGCCGTTTATTGGAGGTCAGGCGCTTTACCGCCAGTTTAAACTGGATGAACCGTGGGACAGTCCCCACAACAAGAAGTTGATTGCTCGCATGCCAGCGGTTTACCAGGCCGCTGGCAGCCGCAACAGTCCTGGGAAAACTAATTACCAGGCGGTTCGTGTCGGGCAAACGGTGATGAAACTGCCCCCACGAGCCATGTGGGGTAAAAAGGTTCCCGTGGGGACAAGCTTCCGTGAGATTACTGACGGTACTTCCAATACTGCCATGGTCGTGGAAACCAGTGATGTTAAGGCGGTGACTTGGACGAAGCCGGATGACTTGGTTCCCGACGCCAAGGATCCGGCCAAGGGGATCCGTGGGCTTCGCCGTAACGGATTCTTGCTTTTGCACGCCGATGGGGCCGTGCGGTTCCTGGC
>JAZADA010000052.1:0-10319 GCA_036124135.1 Planctomycetota bacterium
CCCTCCAGGGATTAGTGAAAGCAGTCCCTAGTTCGCAGCAGGTTTCTTTTCTCCGGGGAAGGGCAACTTCCACGACTTGTAAAAGACCTTCATGACAATGTCATCGATCCTTTGGCCCTTGGGAATCGTTTGCAAGCCGGACCCTTCTACTCCGTACGCCTCACAAAAAACACCCAGGGACTGGCAGCGTTTCAGGACCGCAACTGCGTTCTTCGGATGATGAATCCGGTCGCCGGTTCCCGATCGGTTGTAGACCACGATCGGGGGGCCATCTTTTCGCAACCTCGGCACGGTCAGCAGCGGCGTTCCGGTCGGCTGCTCGCGCGCGTAAACGGAGGTAACCGACAGTTTCTCTGCATGCCCCAGGTGACAGGCAATCAAGGCGCCGGCCGATACCCCCATGACCGAAATACGCTTGGGGTCAATATTGTACCTGGTCGCATTGGCCTGCAAGAACTTGATCGCCTCAGCCGTATGGTCGAGTATTGCGAAATAGTTCTTATTCACATGTTCCAGGAACGGATAATTAACGGACGCAAACGCAACTCCCTGGGGATGGTACTTCTTGAGAAGTCCGCTGCGAGCAAAGCTCCGCTTATCCCCCACGTTGAATCCACCACCATGAAAATTAACAACCAATGGCACCGGAGTGGCCGACTTGATCGTCCAGATATCCATGACGCTCCGTTTGTACTTATCGCTGTAACGGACATCCTTATGCATCCTGCCAGGGTCCACGGCACCGGGCGATGGAACGTTTTTCACAGCTGCCCGTGAACCCGTAAAATCCCGCTTGCCACTCCGATCCCCCACTTGGTACTCAACGGAACCGGTAATCGAATCGCCCTTGATCGTGCCGACGTAAACGGCCGTCAGACCCTCGGCAATGTCATCCGCGGAAAGGGTGATGGATAGCTGCGGTCCGGCCAGCTTTACTTCGCTCGCTTTGACCTCGCCGGATCGGGTCCCCTTATAGAGACCAACCAGCTTGCCATCCTTGCGGGATATCGTGATCGTGGAGGTGCGCTGGCCCTGGCTCGTACTTTTCACTGAAAGCTTCCAGGTCCCCACCGGATCGACTTTTTTTTCTTGTGCAGCAATCGGTGAAGCCAGCAGCAGGCAGGCAGCCAGGCACGATATCGTTCTGCCAAGAGTCACTTGATCATTCACGAAACAGTTCCTTAGAAGAGAGTTTAAATAGGTTAATGAAAAGTGCCGCAGGGCAGGGGAGTCGTTAATACGCCTCCTTGCCCCGCTCATCGATAACCTTTCCATTTCGGATTACCGCCGGACTGCAGGTAGGCAATCAAGTCCCTGAGTTCTTCCTCGTTCAAGGCGTTCATGAGTCCCGCGGGCATCTGCGACACTTTCGAGACAACCATCTCGTCCACCTCGTCCTTCTTGATGATAATCGGCCGCGCCCCGGATTCTACCGTGTAAACAAATAGTTCCTTGCCCACCTCGACAGCGCGACCCACCAACACCTTTCCGGCATCTGTCGTCACCTGGTGGGAACCGTACTGGTCCGAGATCACCTTGCTGGGTGTCAGCATCGAATCGAGCAAATCAGGGATCGAATATTTTTGCAGGGCCGTGGAAAGATCCGGGCCAACCGCGCCCCCTTCGCCAGCGAACCGATGACATTTGGCACACTGCGTGGCATGAAACAGGTTTCGCCCAGCGGCCAGGCTGCGCTTTCGCAGTGGTTTTTCCAGGGCGGCCAGGGCGGCTTCCTTGGTCCACGTCCGCATCGGCCCCCGGGCAGGTTTGGCCACGAACGGCTTGGATCCCAGTGGACGTCCCACGAGATCTCCCAAGACAACTTTTTCGCCGGGTGCACAGGTCGCCCAGGCATCATCCCTGATCTGCCTAAGGAAACCAGCGTAACTATTTCCACCAGGATGTTGTGACGCATCGACGAACATATTGAAATACTGTTTACGTTGTGGCAATGTCCATCCTTCCTTGACGTTCCGCAACACCAGCAAGAGGTGAATTTTCCGCGCCGGTGGCATGTCCTTCAACATCGCAGCCACCGTACTGCCATAACGTTCGTTGCGGGTAATCACCTTGCCCCAGTCCGGAATCGTTTCCGGCCCCAGCGTTTCCGCCAACGCCAGCGACTTTGCAATCACCTGTGGATCCCGCAGGTAAACCAGCAGGCGAACCAGTTCCTTGCTGACATGATCATCTTCATGAGGAAACAGGGGACCCAA
The DNA here is from genome assembly GCA_036124135.1 of Planctomycetota bacterium. Classification (GTDB taxonomy): domain Bacteria; phylum Planctomycetota; class Planctomycetia; order Pirellulales; family Pirellulaceae; genus JAZADA01. Next base: position 2,217 of record JAZADA010000052.1, read on the forward strand.
CTTCTTTAATAACTGAACCCGGGTGTCTTCTGACGGTTCTCCCAGCCGCACGAAAGCTAATTGGTAGGCACGCAGCAGGGCCAGTTGCCCGCTGCGAGACAGTGCTTTGAAATCGACTGCGACCAGGTTTTTCAGCAGCGGCCGCTGGTCCGGCTCCGATCCCTGTCGCGCCAGGGCAATCATAGCTACCACGGAAGCCATGGAATCTTTCGCACCCAGTGCTCGCCCTCGCCATTGAGCGACCGGTTGCTGCTCAAGAGCAATCCGGGCTGCATAGCGGATATAACGATCCGTATTCCCCAGGTGATCAAAGATCAAGTCATAGTCGACCGCCTGGCCCACATGCATTTGCTCCAATCGCTTTCGCAGGGCCCGAGCCTCTGCACCTTTCTTGTTGCGCAGGTCTGTCGGCGCCGTGGACTCATCGCCCTCGTACGTTACCCGGTAAAGCGCTGACTGGCTGCGACGCCCACCCACCACGAAGTACATGGCTCCATCGAGCCCAATTACGGCATCCGTTACTGCCATGGGCCCCCCAACCACGAAATCTTCCTTGGTTGCCTTGTAGCTGGCCCCATGAGGTGTCAGGTGCATGGCGTGAATCGTGCTGTATGTCCAGTCCAGCAGGAAACAGGCCCGCTGGTAGCGTGCCGGAAACTTGGCGCCAGTACCGAACAATACTCCAGTTGGTGACCCCGGTCCGATCTCCAACACGGACCCGAGTGAATCTTCGTAATAGGCAGGCCACTTACCAGTGCCGCTGCGCCAGCCCAATTCGCTACCGCTGGTCGCATGAATAAAGCGGGTGGGACGATACCAGGGCATGCCCATATCCCATTCCATATCAGCGTCGTAGGTAAACAATTCGCCGTCGCCATTGAAGGCCATATCGTACTGGTTCCGGTATCCCATGCTCACTACCGTCCAGTCCTTGCCATCTGGGCTGACCTGGCAGATCCAGCCCCCTGGCGCCAGCTTACCCGCGGCATGCCCCCGTGCATCCCAACGACGTGGCAACAGAAGATCTTCACTCCAGTTCTGCGGCAACCGGCTACCGGCCAGCTGATCCGGTAAAAACGTGTGGTTGCCACCGGCCACGTACAGGGATTTGCCATCGGGAGCGAGCACGACCGCATGCTGGGCGTGTCCGCCACCCCCTTCATTGGCCATCAACAGCTTCGCGGAATCGACACGTCCGTCCTGGTCGGTATCGGTCACACGGTAAAGGCCCTTGCGCTGCACGTGCACATAGAGCGAATCGAAAGCCCAGAGCATTCCGTGAGCCCCGTCCAGTTCTACCGGCAACTTTTCCACTACCGCCTTGCCATTGGCATCACCAATCTTCGGAGGCGTGATCAGGAACAATCCCAGGTTCTTTTCATCGCTGGCGATTAATCGGCCCCGATCATCACGCGTGAGCGCGGACCAGGAACCCATGGTTTCGGTTGGCACCTCGAAGATTTTTTCCACGACAAATCCAAGGGGCGCCGTGATACCCGGTTCGGCAGATTCCAGCGGACCACATGTCCACACCAGGATTAACGTCGTCAAGACAGCGATCATTCGGTTCATTGGGTGCCCTTCATTTCTTTCAGTGTCACACGAGAATCCTTGTTCTTGTCCCAGCCATTAAAACGCTTGGTCAGGACCGGCACGTTTCGATTCTTAGGATTGCCAATATATTCCTTGAGCGTAAGGAAACCGTCCTCGTTCTTGTCACGTGCCTTGAAAAGAACTGCCGGGGCAATCCCCTGTTTCGGAGCCGGTTTCGAGGCTGGTTTAGCATCCGGATTATAGGCTGGATTGGGCAAAGGGAGGAGAGCCTCGGTCCGTGTTAAGTAGGCCGTCATTTCAGCATTCAACTCTTTGACAAGGGCCGGCCTGGCGGCGGCCAGGTCCTTCGCCTCGCCGATGTCCGCAGCCAGGTTATAGAGTTCGAAGCGGTCCGCTCGCCGCGGACCGTCGCCATGGAAACGAATCAGCTTCCAGTCACCACGACGAATGTAGGTCGAGGGAATCGTATTGGGCCTGGGAAAGTAGTTAGGAACAAAACAGACCATCGATTCACGCGGTCCCGGTTTACCCAGGAGCGCAGAAACCTGGTTCACCCCATCAAAGGTTAGCTTGGCCGGTTTCGGGATCTGCATCATTTCCAGCAGCGTCGGGTACCAGTCGGTACTGGTCAGGAATGCCCTGGTCTTGCTCCCTGGTTTCGTTTTTCCCGGCCAGGCAACCACGCAGGGGACACGCGTGCCGCCGTCATAGATCGTGGCCTTACCACCCCGCAGCGGCTTGTTGCTGGTGACCGTAAGCCCGTCCACCTGGCTGTACATATTCCCCCCGTTGTCGGAGAAGAAAACAATGATCGTCTTCTCGGTCAGCTGCAGGCGGTCGAGCGTGTCAAGCAGTCGCCCGACGGCATCATCAAGGCTCTCGACCATGGCGCCATAGACAGGCAGCCGCTGGGGATCCTGGGGATCCGCTTTCCTGGCATACTTGTCGATCAAGGCCTTTTTACCATCCCAGGGCCCATGCACCGAGAACGCCCAGTAATTCAAAAAGAAGGGTTTGTCCTTGTTCTTCTCGATGAAGGAGATTGCCTCCGTAGCCATGCGATCTTCAATATGTTCGTTCGGCACCGAGGGATCGAAATCGAGGTCGCCTGGAAATTTCCAGTGGGCCACGTAGGAGCCTGCTGGCCCCGGCCCCCACCAGTGTGGCACATCAACATCAAAACCGTGCTGCAACGGCGTGTACGGCTCCCGGCCCAGGTGCCACTTGCCAAAATGCCCCGTTACATAGCCGGCAGCGCGAATGGTTTCTGCCAGGGTCGTGTACTTGGGATCGAGCCGGGAAACGCTAGTCGGGATACGCATCTTCCGGTTAGTCGGTCCCTGCGGCGGTAGTCTCTTTTCCAACATGACGTTCGGCACATGCCCGGCGGCGCTAATAAACCCCGTGCGTGCCGGATCCAGGCCGGTCATGATACTGGCCCGCGTGGGCGAGCAGAGCGGGTGGGCCGTGTAGGCATTGGTAAAGAGCAGACCCCGTCGGGCCAAACGCTCAATGTTTGGTGTCTCGTAAAACTTCGTCGTGCCAAACAGGGTGGTGTCACTCCAGCCGAGGTCGTCGGCCAGGATGAAGACCAGGTTCGGTCGGTCGGCGGCTCGCAGCGTGGGCAGAAACAGGCCCAGGGTTGCCACCAGAATCATCGATTTCCTAATCACACACACCTCTTCCAGGAGATCCATTTCAAGGGGTTAATTGAGACCCTGCTCCCCAGCACCCTCCGATTATCACCCAAAGTGAGGGCGACGCAAAGTGGCATATCGCCCGGGAAGCTACCCTAATCGACGACCTGGAACTGCGGAGAGATCTTCGCCGACAGGATAAAACCAAGTAAAATTGGTATTCGCACAACGACAAACTATACTTGCCCGTGTACCTGTTGTTTCTTACTTCCTTACCCCGGATGGCACGCCATGTTCAAGCGACCTTGTTTCTGGTTTACCGTACTGTTGTTGGTAACAACCACGTCCGTCGCCCAGGCGCAGCTATTTGGAACGCGGACCCTGGGGCAACCGCTCTCCCGTCGCCCGGGTGCCAGCGCTGGAAATGGTGCCGGTGAAATTGCCGGGAACGAGCGATTTCTTCGCGAGAACCGTCGCCGATCCGACTTCGTTGGATCCGATCAACGAGACCAACAGGGATTCGTAGGAAGCCAACAGGCCAGGGGAACAGGCCCCGTGATTTCATCAACAGCAGGCTTGCGCGAGAAGACCGATCGCAGCAGCCAGACGAATCGCCCCTTGCCCGCACTGGCCAAGGGAGCCATGTATCCCCCCAGGATTCGCCTGGACCAGGTTACTCCGGTGACAGACGGGAAACAGGCGGCGTCACGACTGGCTGAGCAACTGGCGAAGTCAACTCGGTTTTCCAGTGCATGCCGCTTCTCGGTGTCGGTGGCAGGCCGACAGGCAATCGTGCAGGGTGAGGTGTCTTCCGCAAGGGAACGCCACCTGGTCGAACTGGTGCTTCTCTTCGAACCGGGAATCGAGAGCGTGTCAAATCAGTTGAAGGTGCAGGACTGACCACTTCATGTTGTTCCAGCGTCCCCGCAGACGTCTTCTCATTCAAACCTTCTCCTGGACCATCACCCGGGCCCGATGTCCCTGGCTCGACCGCTGCTTTCGGCAATTGCGTGTCATCTCTTCGCCGCTGTAACATCCGTTTCTGGAAACTTGGTGGCAATTCAATGGTGTGAGCCGTCACACCGCCTGCCATCCCGGTCCTGCCCGATGGTTTGTCCACCGATTTCTCGAACGCGATCCGCTGAATAGTCCCAGGCTGATCCCCCTGGGAAACCGTTCCTGGCAGCAACTCCGTGGACGCCTCTCCCAGCACGGTCCCCCCATCCACGCCATCAAACCGAACAATCAGGCTCAATGTTCGGCTGGGGCCACCCACCTGCCCCCAGGGAACCCAGATACTATACGAATGTCCGAGGCCGGTCTTACTGTAATGCGACTCGAGCTGGCTGGCAGTCACCAGGTATTTCTTCAATGGTGCCGAGCTACCCGCTTGAAGATTCTCACCGTCAAACACATAGACCGAGACGTTTCCAGCCACTTTCACAGGATCACTTTCCTGGTCCTGGTAAAAGTAAAGCCTTCCACCGAATCCACGCACTCCCGGTTTTCCCGGTTGATGCAAGACCGTATCGGCCCAGATGGGCATCACGCGATCCGGAACCACCGTCTCATCAGCATCTGACCACCATAACAGGTTCGCCCTGGGAACCAGCGAACTGCAACCACTGCCAACCAGGCACAGCAACAGGATACATACCTTGTACCCGCTGCCCCTGACGAATTTATAGATATCTTCTGACACGATCAGCAACGTCCTTTGGTCAAATCGGTCTCTTAACAGGCTCTTTCCGCTAGGGGCGTGGCAGTGGTTCGCCACTGGGATTCTCGTCCGGGATAATTACCTCGGGCTGTCCTTGCTCCACTTCATCCAGCTGTCGGTCTGCAGTGAACCCGATATCCCCCTGTAACTCGAACACGTCTGCTGCACACCAATTCATGCGAGCCAATTCCGTTTGCCGAATCAGTTCACTGTCCTCGGAAGAGCGAATAATCCGCGGGGTCAAAATGATCAGCAATTCAGTCCTCTTGGTCTGCATACCGTCGTACCGGAACAATTTCCCCAGGAGCGGCAGGTCTCCCAGCAAGGGCACCTGGCGGTGAAACTCCTCCGACTGTTTCGTGATCAATCCTCCCAGCACAATCGTTTCACCATTTGCAGCACTTACCGTTGCCTGGGCGGTTGTCGTATCGATGCGAGGCGACCTGACGACCGTACCATCGATCGAAACTGCCACGGGGACCCCGTCCTGTTCCGGACCCAGGCTCGATTTCTCAGCATCAATCTCCATCACCACGTTGCCCTCCGGACTGATCCTCGGCGTCACGGCCATGATCAAACCGACGTTTTCCAGGGTAACCGAGTTCGACTGACCATTCTGGTTGACCGCCGACCCGATAATTCTTGGCACACGTTGCCCTACCTGGATATAAGCAGGCTGGTTATCCAGCGTGCGGATCTGTGGTCGGCTAAGAATGTCCACGCGCCGCGATTCCTGCAATGCTCGCAACAACACACTCACGTTGCGACTACTGGCAGAAAGAACAAGTCCACCAAATCCCAACTGGTCGTTACCACGTCCCACGGAAAAATTGGAGAGACCTTGCCCGCCGACCAGCGGCGAACCGGCCTGCGATGCCGTGCTCCCGCTATTGCCCAGTGGGAGAATCGAATTAAATCCGAAGCCGGGAAGATTGGTGGCTGCCTGGATCAACTCCTCCGTCGCCGTGACGATCCCCGAGGGAGTGGAGGTCTGGTTGCTACTGGTCGTGGTAACCAGTTCTCCCAGCAAGCTGCGGTCGAACAAGACCGTATCCTGCAGCCCCAGTTCCACTCCGAACTCGTCGGCATTATTCAGTGCCACCTCGGCAATCAGCACCTGGATCATGACCTGGGGTGGCTGCTCATCCAACTTCTCAATCAAATCATTGATCTCGTCATAGAATCGTGGCGTCGCTGACAGAACCAGCTTGTTGGCTATCGGCTCTGGCACCACGACCACCTCTCGTTCCAGTTCCAGGAAAGGACTTTCGCCACCGGGTAAGGCCTGGTTCACCTGGCGGCGACTGACCAGGAACTGGTTGACCGCACTGGCCACGTCCACGGCGGGTGCGTTCTTAAGTTGATAGACCGTGGTTTTGCGCTGCTGGCTATTACTTTGGTCAAGCTTGACCAACAATGCCTCCACGATACGCAAGTCTCCCTCCGAACCCGTAGCAATCACGCTATTGCTGCGGACATCGACCGAGAAGCGGAGGGGGGCCAGTGACTGCTCCCCTTCGGCACCAGGCAACTGGGGCCCTACGCTCGCCCCTGCCTGGGACGGCAACAACGATCGAAACGTCTGCACGAGACTGGAGGCATCTCCATTGAGAATCTTGAACACCTTGATCTGGACCTGGGCCGCCGGTGTATCCAGTTGCCGGATCAACGCCTCAATCAACGCCAGGTTTGCCTCGGGGCTGGAAATGATGATCGTGTTGTTACGCGGATTGGGCGTAATCTTGACGTTCTCCAGCGTACCTGACCGAAGGATCTTTTGACCCTCGGCATCGAACGTCTGTAACTCCAGGATCGAAGACATGGCTTCACCACCGGAGGCAGCCTCGATTGCTGCCTGCAAGGTTGCCGCAACATCAACTGCCAGTGAATGTTCCACGCGGAAGACCCTGGCCCGATTAACGGCGGCACTCCCGGGCCGATCCAGGTTATCGATGATCCGTCGCACTTCCGTCAAATCACGTGGTGCCGCATAAACAATCAGCGCGTTGGTGCGAGCATCCACCGTGGACAAGACACGCGGCCCGAGGCCATTACGCGTAGCAAAAAACGTGTTCAACGTCTGCTGGATACTAGCTGCAGAAGCATACTTCAGGCGAAACACGGCCGATTGCGTGTTGGCCGGAACCGGTTGATCAAGCTGCTGGATCAGCTCCACCACCGCCTTGACCGCTTCTCCCCAACCGATCAGTAGCAGCGCGTTCGGTTTCCCCAGCGGGGTCACGGCCACCTTTCCTGCCCGGCCTGCCACGAGGTCAGCACTGGCAGCATTGACCAGGGTAGCCAGCGATTCACTCTGGGTATGCTTCAAACGGTAAATACGGATCTCGGGTTGGGTCTGCTGACTAATACGCTCCAGTTGCTGGATGATTCCCGCCAATTGCTTGAGATCATCATCGCGACCACGCAGGATAATCACATCCAGGTCCGGGAGCGATTCGATTTCCACGCCCTCGAATTGACGTGGCATCACCTGCGGATTTCCCAGGGCCGTCGCCGGACCAGCGCCCTCGCCAGCCTTGCCGCCCGGTTGTTGAAGATAAGCGACCGGACGGATCCCACCTGCATCGATCGGCAACGAACCTGAATCCCCTGGTGCCGGCCTGGCTCCGGGTTCCGGGGAAGGGGCACTTGTCTCGGCAGGCGTGACAATGAGTGACCTCAGTGCCTGGTGGTTTTTCCGATCCACTCGAAACACCTGGGCTCGCATTCCGGGCTCTCGCGTCACTTCACCCAGGGTTTCCAACATCACGACCAACTGCATTACCGTCTTGGCTGGACCTCCCAGCAGGACGCCACTGCGCACATGATCAAATTCGATCTCGACAGCGGCTGCCCCCGCAATCGATGGCACGAACCGATACAGCCGGCGATTTCCCGATCGCTCGACACGCAGGCGGTTCCCCAGAAGGCCGACTACCTGCTGTTCCAGACGCCCCATTTGTTCACGAGGCACGAAGACAAAGCGACCAAGCTTGCTGGTCGCCCCTGGCGATTGCGTCACGGGCGACTTGGGCAGGAGCGGTTGTTGAACGGTCGGTTGTTGAACGGTCGGTTGTTGAACGTTGCCTGGGCGAGGTGTCCCAGCCAGGAAATTCCTGGCCACCGCCTGGACCTGGTCTGGTCCACTGAGCAAGAGCCGATTCTGATCGCGATCGACCACGAGAGAAACAC
>JAZADA010000053.1:0-2864 GCA_036124135.1 Planctomycetota bacterium
TGAAAGGACCGCTTGTTTGATTCTCGGACACAGACCTCCAACCCCTGCAACAGGGTCAGTCCTGTCTGGAGCATCATCGACAACTGACGAAAAAACATGGCTCGGTCACGCGCCACGATGGGCAACAACCAACTCGCGCGATAGATCAGGCGACGCTTCCCAGCCGAGGCTGCCCCCGGCTGCCTGTGAGACTCTGCGACCTGGACCACGAACAGCCCCTGTTCCCGCAGGGTACTGGCTGCAACCTCTGCCGAACCCGCTTCCAGGCCCCCCAGGACTTCTTCGCCACTGGCGCGCAGCGCCTTGTATTTAAAATAAGGCATCAGCCAACTTCTCCCCGGGTCACCCGCACAACCTCCGACAGGGTGGTCAATCCCAGGCCGACCTTCCGCAATCCATCGCTCAACATGGAACGATGATTTCCTTTCGCAGCGTCGACAATTTCGCTTTCGGACGCCTGGCTATTAATGCTCCGGCGAACCGCATCGTCAACCCAAAAGCATTCAAACAAACCGATCCGGCCCGAAAATCCGTTACCGAGACATTGCGGGCATCCGACTGGTCGATAAAATCCTTCCAGTTGCTGGTCACCGAGCAACTGCAATTCATCTGCCGTCGGTTCAACCGGTTCTCGGCAGGCACGACACAAGCGTCGCACCAGGCGCTGGGAGACCGCTCCCAGCAGCGTCGCACCAACGAGATAGGCTTCACACCCGAAATCAACCAGGCGTGTAATGGCGCCAGCGGCTGTATTGGTATGCAACGAGGAGAGTACCAGGTGACCAGTGAGTGCGGCCTTTAACGCGGTATCGGCGGTATCCAGGTCTCGCACTTCCCCCACCATAAGCACGTCCGGATCATGTCGCAACAATGCTCGCAAGGCAGAATGAAACGTGACCTTGTCCGAGGCACCCACCTGGACCTGGGAGATTCCCGGTACCACCTGCTCGATAGGGTCCTCCACGGTAACAATGTTCCGCCATCCGGTGTTGATCTCCTTCAGGGCACTGTAAAGCGTTGTTGACTTCCCGCTTCCCGTGGGACCGGTAAGGAAAATCACGCCATGGGGGCTTTCGATCGCCTGGCGGAAATCCGCCAGGTCATCCTCCAGCATCCCAAGTGTCTCCAGGGTTAACAACTGGTCCGTCGTTCCCAGCAACCGTAACGTGGCTCGCTCTCCATAACGCGTGGGAATAACAGCCACACGCATATCCTGCTCCATCTCCCCTTGTAACGAATAGCGAATCCGTCCATCCTGCGGCGCTCGCTGCTCCGCAATATCCATTCCGGCAAGTACCTTCACCCGCGACAATAGTCCCCGGCCGGTCGCTATCGGCACACTATTCAAGTGCACCTGCAGGCGACCATCAACACGCAAACGAACCTGGATACCATGCACCATCGGCTCCAGGTGAATATCCGAAGCGCGTTGCAGGTAGGCCTCGTTAATGATCCGGTCCAATAGCTCACTGACCTCTTCAGCATCTTCACCGATCACAACGTCCGACTGCCGGATTCTCCGCATGTGCTGAACGGAGCCTTCAATAGCGTCCGGCGTAGTCAGCGCCACTTCAGCGACCACATCCAGTGACCGTTCTACAGCAGAAATCGTCGCCAGGTCATCCACATCCGCTGTTACCAGGATGGTTCCTCCGTCCGCGCCGCTGATAGGCACCACGCCGCGCTGCAACCCGATCTCCGCCATCTTTTCAGCCGCTGCCTCGTCAATGGGAGTGTTCGACAGATCGATAAAGGGAATCCCTCGTTCGCTGGCCACGGCATGATAAAAGGCCTTCAGCGGAATACGCAATTCGGTACTTAAAGCTGCCACCACGCCCTGGCCGCGATCGCGGGCCAACCGGCGCACCGCATCCAACTGGTCATCGGTCACCAGTTGGCTGGCAATTCCCGCATCGATCAATTCCTGTTCCTGGATTGGCATAATCAATTACCCTGGGGATTACGAATTTCGCCTGGTACGGGGTTCGCTCGAAACCGCTGCAAGCGTGACACCATGGCAGCAGGGTCGCGCGCCAGGCGACGCGCATCCTCTTCCAGGATCTGGTTACGATAAACCAGTTCCGCAAGGGCATATTCCAGTGTCATCATTCCTTCGGCCGTCCCGATTTCCATCAATGAATAGATCTGTGATGGCTTCGATGTACGAATCAAGTTGGCAACAGCCGGGTTCACGAACAACACCTCGGCCAGCGGCACGCGACCGACCCCCTGGGCAACGGGCAACAAGTGCTGGGCCACGACAGCACGCAGCACCATGGATAATTGCTGTCGAATGGCCAGTTGCTCATCTGCATTAAACACACCGACCATGCGATCGATCGCACCCACGCAATCGCCCGTATGAAGCGTGGAAAAGACCAGGTGCCCCGTCTCGGCGGCTGTCACCGCCGCCCGAATCGTTTCCTGGTCACGCATTTCACCGATCAGCAAGACATCTGGATCTTCACGTAATGCAGCACGCACGGCATCCGCAAAGCTGGGAACGTCCGTATACAATTCTCGTTGATGCACCAACGATCGCTGGTTCCCGTGGACATACTCGATCGGATCTTCCACTGTAATAATATGACAGGATCGTGTCTGGTTAATCTTGTTGATAATACTTGCCAGCGTGGTCGACTTACCCGATCCAGTTGGTCCCGTGACCAGCACCAGGCCGTCTTTCATCTCGGACAAGCTGTCCAGCTGAGCCGGCAAGTTCAACTCCTCGAGAGTACGAAACTCATTATCCAACAGCCGAATGGCAAAACTCACGTTGCCACGGTCCCGGTAAACATTGACCCGAAAGCGATCGTCCCGCCCCGCAGATAACGCCATGTCAACATGACGATTTTCCCGGAAGA
>JAZADA010000054.1:0-3292 GCA_036124135.1 Planctomycetota bacterium
ATGTGATCAACCGCTGCCGGATCGTACAGTAGCATCAGGTCGACGTCGGAGTAGGGGGCCACGTCGCGACGTCCATAGCCACCATGGGGTACCAACGCCAGCTGGGATTGAAGTTCCTCGCGTTCGCGGGCGTTGGAGGTGAGCTGCTCCAGGGCACCGTCATAAAGATCCAGCAGGACCGAGTCGAGTAGATCGGTCATCGCGGCACAGATTTGTATACCGGGAGATCCCTGGTTGTGTCGCTCGTGAAGCTTGGCGCGTGCCTGGGTGATTTTTTCCCGGGCGGCCAGCACACGAGGTTTCAAGCCGCTTTGACCAGGCATAATAAGTTACCGCGAGGGATCGATTTAGAGCGCGTCTTCGCCTGTTTCCCCAGTGCGAATACGAATGGAATCCTGCAGGTCGGAAATGAAGATCTTGCCATCACCAATCTGGCCCGTCTGGGCCGTCTGCAGGATCGTGTCAATCACCTTCTGCAAGTTGTCGTCGGAGCAAATGATTTCCAGCTTGACCTTGGGTACGAAATCAACCGTGTATTCTGTACCGCGGTACATCTCGGTATGCCCTTTTTGCCGTCCAAAGCCACGAACCTCGGAGACCGTCATCCCCTCGATACCGTGTTCCGCTAAAGCATTTTTGACATCTTCCAGCTTGAAGTGCCGTACGATGGCTTCGACTTTCTTCATAAGATCAATTCCTCGGACTGTGATTGAACAGATTACGACAGGGTGACCGCCTTTGAGGTAATCCAGTTACCTGATCACGCATCGTGCCTTGGTTCTTGAATAATCGCAATTCTACAAGTCGTTGCGACATTGTCTATACACTGATATACCCTTCTTCGCCGTGTTGACTTAGATCAATTCCCAGGATTTCCTCTTCCTGGGTCACACGCAATCCCATCGTGCTGTCCAGTACCTTCAGTAACAGCAGTGTGACGACGAGTGTGAACAGGTAGGTGGCTACCACGACCGCTGCCTGGGTTTTCAGCAAGTCAAAGCCGCCGCCATCGATGAGTCCCAGGGGAGCGCCATCCTTGTTTATGTCCTGGACTGCTCGCGTCGCAAACACACCGGTTAGCAGGATTCCCAGGGTGCCACCCACCCCATGAATACCAAACACGTCCAGCGAATCGTCATACCCAAACTTTGTTTTCAGGGCCGTACAGGCGTAATAGCAGCAAATGGAGGCCAGGATCCCGATCAGGATCGCCGACATCGGGGTGACATAACCGACGGCGGGCGTAATACAGGCCAGGCCGGCAATGGCCCCGGAACACGTGCCCAGCACGCTTGGTTTGCCCCGCCGCCTGATCCATTCGATCGTTGGCCAGGTCAGCGCTCCGGCAGCTGCTGAAAAATGAGTCGCTGCAAAGGCACTGGCCGCCAGGCCGTCTGAGGCCAGGCCGCTGCCCGCGTTGAAACCGAACCAACCAAACCACAACATGGCTGTCCCGGTCGCCGTGTACGTCAGGTTATGGGGTGGAATCCCCTCGCTTTCCAGTCCCAGGCGTCGACCGACCAGGATGGCACAGAGCAGGGCCGCCACTCCAGAACTGATGTGGACCACCGCTCCCCCGGCAAAATCAAGTCCTCCCCACTCCGCGAACACCCCGCCGTCCCACATCCAGTGGCAGAGAGGACAGTAAACGAGCGTATTCCAGAGGACCATGAAAACGACCAGCGTGCTGAACTTCATCCGCTCTGCAAAGGCGCCACAGATCAACGCCGGCGTGATGATAAAGAACATACCCTGGAAGAGCATATGGGTGAGTCGCGGGATCTTGCCCTCCATCGGATAAACCGTGGCCTGGGCCTCTGCATCCCAGGTTCCCTGGACCTCGGTCATCATCAGGAATTGACCGTTCCCAATCCACCGACTGTAACCCTCTTCCCCGGGCGTGCCTCCGAAGCAGAGCGAGTATCCCCAGAGACTCCAGACAATGGTCATCAGGCCCATCAGGAAAAGACACTGCATCATCAGGCTCAGGACGTTCTTGCGGCGCACCAGTCCGCAGTAAAAGAGTGCCAGGCCTGGTGCGGTCATGAACAGGACCAGGGCACAACAAACCATCATCCAGGCGTTATGTCCTGCCAGCGTGGCTTCTGCAGAGGCAGCCGTTGCCGTTTCCGCAGCGACGGCCTGGATCACGGCCACCGAATCGTTGCCATCAGAATCATCATGGCCCTGCGCGATTCCCAGGGGAACCATGCAGAAAATGACAACAGCCATGGTTAGGTATACGTAGCGCATCATCGCACCTCATCAGACGAAGGACAGAATCATAGTTGTTCAAACCGCTAGCCGCGAGAAACAACGCTCCGCCTGGTCGTGGTAACTACTCCCGGAAAGAGACACTACCACTGCGATGTTTGCTTATCGTGAGTCATTTGCACAAGCACACGACTCAACAGGTACCAAGCATATCGATTTCCACGGCACAAGTAAACTACCGGGCGCAGCGTCAGCATCCCGTTGGAGCTAACTGGCAGAAGGTTTCTGCCAGGGAACTTCCGGTTCGCCAGCCTGTTGATTGGTAAACCTTGCGAGGACAAAGAGCAGGTCACTCAAACGGTTCAGGTAAATCAGGATGGTGGTCGAGACGACCTCGGTATCTGTCTCCTGCAGGGTTACCACGCGTCGTTCGGCGCGACGACAAACGGCCCGTGCCAGGTGCAACGTGGTGCTCACAGAACTTCCGCTGGGCAAGATGAACTGCTTGAGTGGTGGCAGCAGCGCCTCGAAGTGATCGATCTGCTTTTCCAGTCGCGTCACGTCGCCCTCTGTAACCCTTGGCATCTCATGTTGCCCTGGATCGGGTGTGGCCAGTTCGGCTCCGAGAGTAAAGAGATCGTTCTGGAACGTTTCCAGCAACGTGGATAGTTCCGGCGTCAATTCCTGCGACCGAACCATTCCCAGCACGGCGTTTAATTCATCGATTGTTCCGTAGGCTTCAATGCGTGCATGGTCTTTGCGAACACGGGGGCCACCAAAGAGTCCCGTGTCCCCGGAGTCACCGGTTCGCGTGTAGATTTTCATCGTCTGGTTACCAGGTCGAGAAGGTTGAAAATGCCAGTTTAGCGTGTGGACGGTTATTCTTCGAGGCAATCCACTGCACTTTTCAGTTCAAAGGACTATACTACAGCCAAATTGCCACGTTTTATTGATACGGAGAGTTTTCCATGGTTACGAGATCTGGCGGATTTTTAGGCGTCGTTATTCTGGCGGTCAGCCTCTTTAACACGGGGCCCCAGCAGCTTGCTGACGCCCAGGAATTGTCGAGCCTGGAGTC
>JAZADA010000055.1:0-2386 GCA_036124135.1 Planctomycetota bacterium
CAGCACGCCCGCGAGCAGGAATGACTCCACGGCACCCGCTCCTGGCCAATCCAACCCCGGCACGGCATCGCCCCAGCCGGATGGCACGCCCGGAAACCCGGGTTCACAAACGGACAGCCTAACCCCAACCAACGGTGTGCCTGCCAACGAAACCGATAGCAATCCTGCCACCAGCAATCCGCTGGTCGAGGAGAATCCGGACCCCAGCAACCCCGTCACGGTAACGGAACCAGGCAATCCCACATCCGCCCCCCCAACCATCCCCACGACGGATGACGACGACGCGACTGCAACCGCGTTGACCACCATTATCGTCCAACCGCGACAGACAATCCTGCCAGCAGCAGCCACCGGGGTTGAGTCACTGGATGCCGCTCTTGAAATGGCCCAGGACACACCTACCGTTACCACCATCGAGATCGCTTCCACGGGCAGCATCGAAATCCATCCGTTCACGCTGCACCTGGGCCCGGGATCCAACCGTCGACTTACCATTCGCGGCTCCCAGGGAGCTGCCCCCTTGCTGGTCTTCCGGCCCACGGACTTCGACCTGGAAACGCCATCGCCTACGATGATTCACGTTATCGGTGGCAGCCTGACTCTCCAGGACATTCATTTACGACTCGAGCTACCAGCGGAGTTCCGTCAATCCTGGACACTTTTCGGTCTCCAGGACACGGAACGCCTACTGCTGGAGCGCTCCAGCATCACGGTCGCCAACGGTGCTAACGCGGAAGGCAGCAATCCCGTCACTGGCGTCGCTTTTTTTGACTTCCTTCCGCCGGAAGCCACCGAGATGGCCGACATGCCGGAGCCCCCTGGCCAAATGCCAATCCCGGTACCCCAGTTGATCCTGCAGGATTTCATTGCACGAGGTCCCGCCACGCTGGTCCGCACCGCAGGTGCCATCCCCTTCAAGTTACGTTGGAAAAACGGCTTACTGGCCAGTAATGAACGACTACTGGAGACCGTCGGCTCGGAGACCAAGCCGCGCTGGCAGGATGGCATCGTTGACATCGAACTAGAGCACGTGACGGTCGCCGTGCAACAGGGCATTTGCCTGATGAAGGGGAGCGAACGAAAGCCTTACGCCATCGAGGTCATGACCACCTTCCAACACTGCATCGTTATTACGGACCCGACATCCCCCCTCTACCTGCAACAGGGTTTTACGAATGCAGAGAGCGTGGGCCTGCGACCCAAGATCTCCGGATCTTCCAACTACTACCAGAACACGGATGTGGTCCTGGAAGTTCAGCCACGGGACCTGGACGACAAGGACCAGCTCTTTACGTTCGAATACATTCAAAGCAATCGCAACTCGGAACTCATTCGCCCGTGGTACGACGAGATGAACTATCGTCCGGGAACCATGATTTCCTGGCGAGAAGAACAGGTCCCACCCAATGACTTGCCATTACCTCAGCAGACGATCACCGATTACCTCCTGAACGAGCAGGACAGCGGCTTTGATATGGATCCCCCGGGTGCGATTGCCGCACAACTTCCCGTTATCCCACTTCCTACCGTCCTGCCAGTACCGGCATTGCCGTTGAGTTTACCGATCACGCCCGCGTCAACACCTTGATTCTTTCCTGTTGCTATCACCGACAGACGGGCAAACCTCTCTAGGTTCCTCGCGGTGGCCATCGTACAATGTTAGCCTTGCCGTTCCTGGCCGTCAGGACGAATCACTCCGGACCATTACCGTTCAGCAGTGGCTTACCATGAGTCCCCAGTACCTTACCGTTCCGACCGATAGTACGCGGCTTCCCGGCGGCATTCCTTACATCATTGGCAATGAAGCGGCCGAAAGATTCAGCTTCTATGGCATGAAGGCCATCCTGACAGTGTTCATGACCAAGCACCTGGTCGACGCCGCTGGGCAACCTGCTTACCTGAGCGACGAAAACGCCAAGGCGGTTTATCACCTGTTCACGGCTGGCGCTTATTTTTTCCCGCTCATCGGGGCGATCCTGGCAGACGTACTCTGGGGTAAGTACAAGACGATTCTCTGGATCAGCCTGATGTACTGCACCGGGCATGCCTGCCTGGCCTTAATGGACCTGGGACCCGCCACCGGCCAGTGGGACATGGCCCCCTTCATGTATGCCGGATTGATCTTGATCGCGGTCGGCGCCGGCGGGATCAAGCCGTGCGTCTCTGCGCACGTGGGTGACCAATTCGGCAGTGGCAACAAGCATCTATTGACCCAGATTTTCAACTGGTTCTATTTCGCCATCAACTTTGGCGCTGCGGCCAGCAGCATTCTCACACCGATTTTCCTCGCAACGGTCGGACCATGGCTGGCGTTTGGATTACCAGGAGTGCTGATGGCCATAGCCACGTTCCTGTTCTGGCTCGGCCGCAACAAGTTCGTGCATGT
>JAZADA010000056.1:0-10995 GCA_036124135.1 Planctomycetota bacterium
ACAAACGCTGGCCGAGGCCTGCAGTCCCATTCGTGCAATTCTGCTGGCCATCCATCCGGGCCTGGAAACCACCGGTCCACTGGGCCTGGGCGGATCCACCTCGTATTTCCTGTTATTTGCGATCGCTGGCTTCAGCTTGTTGAACCTGGTCGCCATTTTGCGTGTACGTGTCTGGAACCCTTCCCGGGAAATTCGACCAGGCCAACAGGACGATACCGCGTTGGAAAGCATCTGGGGTGTGGCTCATGACATGGAGCAGGCTGCGGATGCTTCCCAGGAAGTCCAGGCCGAGGCAGCTCGAGCTGCCCACGTGGATTCAATTGGCCGCAGTCGAAAACAGTCTGCCGACAGTCGCGAGGTTTGGGACAACCCCGTTCTGTGGCGAGAAATCTGCACCTGGGCCTATGGGCGAAAGGTTGCGGTGATTCGCGTTGCTTACCTGTTCTTTTTTACCATGGCAGCCCTGGGACTTTACCTGACACTCAACTCGACAGCATTGACTGAAGCAAATACCGGTTTAAGCACGGTACTCCCTGCCATGGCAACGCCCTTGCTTCCCTTTTTCCTGGTCAGCCTGGTCATCATGAATGCCCTGGCGGTCAACGCGATCACGAACGAACGTGATGGTCTGACACTTGATCTTCTCCTGGTCACGGACCTGACGCCACGTGAATTTATTTTTGGCAAGCTGGGTGGAATCCTTTGGTTAACCAAGGAGATGGTACTGCTGCCCCTGGCCTGTTGCCTGGCTCTCTGGATCTACGGATTCACGCACGACCAGGGAATTTCCACGGAAAGCCTGCTACTCCTGACAGGCGTCCTGCTGGTCATGGATATTTTTGTCACGATGCTGGGCATCCATTGTGGAATCACGTATGCAAATTCTCGCCTGGCGATCACGGTCAGCATGGGTTCTGTTTTCTTCCTGTTCCTGGGAGTCGCCACCTGCATCATGGTGATGATTTCCTTCAGCGGATCTTTCCAGCAACAACTGGCCCCTTTCCTGGCGTTGATCCTCGGCGGCAGCATCGGACTTTATGTCTCGCTGGGATTCCGCAACCCATCCCAGGCGATGTTCTGGGCCAGCCTGCTCTTACCGTTTGCCACGTTCCATGCCATCACCAGTTTTTTCATCCAACACAACATGGCTTCGTTCCTGGTCATTTCTTCCGTCTACGGTTTCACGACGCTGGCCATGCTCATGCCTGCGATTGGTGAATTTGATTTTGCCATGGGCCGTAGCAAATCAGGCCAGGAAGTATAACCGGCCCGGACCTAAGCTACCGAAACATGGTTTCGGAAAGGAGTTTCCTTGGAAGTCTGGTTCGACCTGTTGCCCTGGCTGATCACCCTGCTGTTACTGGTTGCCTGTTCCGCTTTTTTTTCTGCCAGCGAGGCAGCTCTTTTCTACCTGACCTGGAAGGAACGCGAGGGCCTTCCCGGAGGGAGTCGGGCCCAGCGCGCGGCAGCCACGCTACTGGCAAATCCTGACCGCCTTTTATCCGCGGTCCTTTTCTGGAACCTGGTCATCAACATGACCTACTTTGCCATCGCGGCAAGGATTGGGATGGACCTTGGCAACCAGTACCCGGACCGCACATCGGTCCCTTTCTTCTTTGCCGCGGGAAGTCTCCTGACCATTATTTTCTTTAGTGAAATGCTACCCAAGAGCGTGGCCGTGCTGACGGCTTACCGACTTACATGCCTGGTCAGCCTGCCCCTTTCCCTGGCCGTGCGTATCGTTGACCCGATCATGCCTGGGCTGCGCTTTATCCATCTCGTTTCACAACGCCTGATCTGGCCCCGTTTCCAGGCAGAACCCTACCTGGAGATCACGGACCTGGCACGGGCCGTGGCAATCTCCTCGGACGAGGCTGAACTGGCCGAGCAGGAACAGACCGTGCTCAGCAACATCGTACAGATGTCGGAAATTCGGGCCGACGAATGGATGCGACCGCGAACCCAGTTCCTCTCGTTTCGCCCTCCCGTCGCTTCCGTCGACCTCCAGGAAAAGATTCCTCCCAGCGGCTACTTACTGGTCACGGAACCTCACCACCAGGAAGTGGCAGGGGCTATCAACCTGCAACGCCTCTCCACGGTCCCTGCCAAGCACCTGGAACACCTGGCAACCCCGGTCATTCATGTCCCCTGGTGTGCGCTGGTTGCCGACGTCCTGCAATTACTGCACCAGCGTCGTCGAGAAGTTGCTGCAGTGGTCAACGAATTTGGCGAGACCATTGGCATCCTGACCCGGGAAGATATTCTTGACTCGGTCTTTCGTAGTGCACCCAGTCGCAGTGAACGATTACTGAATCGAGTCGGTATCCAACAGGTCGATGCACGTTGCTGGCACATTACTGGAATGACCAGCATTCGTCGTATGGGTCGTTTCTTCAAGCTGGAGTTACCGACGACCAAGAGCGTCACGTTGGCTGGAATTCTCCAACACACACTGCAACGCCTCCCACGTTCCGGAGATCGCTGTTCATGGGGCCCCTTTGACCTGCATGTCCTGGAAGCGCCCGAACGGGGCCACCTGCTAATAGAACTGCGCATGCAAAATGGTACGGGAGGCTCATCATGACCTGGAGCTTCCTGCTGTTATTCCTGGTTGCCGTTTTCCTGAGCGCCTTTTTCAGTGGCATGGAAACTGGCTTTTATCGGGCCACCCGGGTTCGCCTGGTACTCGACGGCATGAGCGGTGACACGGTGGCGCGCAGCCTCCTCTGGATGACCAATAATCCAACCCTGTTTGTTGCCACCACGCTGATTGGAAACAACCTGGCTAATTACCTCACCTCGCTGGCCGTTGTCCTGGGTATCCATGCCCTGCAACTCGCAACATTACCGTATGCTGATATCCTGGCAGCTATCCTGCTGGCCCCGGTAGTCTTTATCTACGGAGAACTACTTCCCAAGAAACTGTTTTTCCAGGCGCCTAACAAGTTGCTGCGCCGTGGAGGCCCCCTGTTTATTCTCTCGGCGGTCCTGTTTGCACCCGTGGCAGCCATTCTCTGGCTGCTGGGACGGGTACTCGCATCGCTACTGGGTGAAACCCCGCTGCAGGTACAGTTAACACTGGCTCGCAAGGAACTGCAAAAAGTCTTCCAGGAAGGAGAGTCTGTCGGCATCCTGCAACCTGTGCAGCGGCAGGTCGCACAGGGTGTTTTCGCCATTGGTTCTCAGCCGGTAATTGGTTTCAGTAAGCCCGTGGCCAGGCTGGCCAGCGTTTCACTGGGCGATCACAAGGCCGACGTCCTGCGCCTGGCTCGCCGTCACGATACGGCTGCCATCCTCGTGCGAGACCAGGACAACGAAAACCTACTGGGCTACGTGCAAGTCGTAGAACTTGAACTGGCCCCGACAGAGACCCTGGACCAGGTAAGACCATTATTGAAATTCAATCCTGGGGAAACCTACCTGGCTGCCGTGATTGGCCTGCAATCCGCCCAGGAAGAACTGGCAGCGATTACGGATAACCAGGGAACCATCACCAACATCATCACCATGCGTGACCTGGTCGAACCACTGTTCCGACCGGGTGCATAAGATGCGGCTCGTTCCAGCAGGCAAGCTTAACGTGCATCGGTAGATCGCTTGCCGGTTGCGATATTGGTCTGATCCTGTCGCAGGTCCTGCTGCAACCGCAAACCGGCAACATGCTGGGGTTCCAACTGCAACGCTTCCCGAATCGCCAACTGGGCATTACCACGGTCTCCGGCTAACCAGTGGGATTCGGCTAACTGGTAAAACAGTTCCGCTGTCATGGTATCCTGCCGCCCGGCCTGCACGAATCGCTCGATGGCATCTCCATAACGGCCAAGTGATTTCATGGCCAGTCCCTGCAACTGCAGTACGCGCTGAGGAACCTGTCCAGGTGGGTAACGATCATGTAATCGAGCCAGTATTGCCAGGGAACGTTGCGGTCGATTCATGCGCTGGTAGATCTCGGCAACCTTGGTCTGCACCTCGGGAAAATCCGGTTGCAGGCTCAGGGCACGATGATATCCTGCCAGCGCATCTGGCAGGTTGCCCTGGCGGTCCAGGACCTTGGCTCGCAGGGCATGCGCTGCTGCCGAGTGAGGACGTGCCTGCACAGCAATACTCGCACTCTGGGCAGCCGCGCTCAACTGGTTTTCCACCAGCTGCATCTCCCCCAACTGGACCATGAGTTGGGGGTCTCCACCGGACAACCGAATCGCCTCACGCATATGCACGAGTGCATCCTGGTGATTGTTCAGGTTCCAGAGTGTTTTCCCGTATTGAGCGTGTGCCTGTACACTTTGCGGTTCAATCTCCACCGCACGACTCAATACCTTCTCCGCTTCCTGCCAACGCTGCTGCTGCAACGCCGCCTTACCACGCAATGTCAATTGACGGGATTCAAGACGTACCTGGTCTTCCGAGTTACGTGAGAAACGTGCACAACCAGGAGAAAACAGAGTGAGCAACGCCAGGCAGCCAATCCATCGCGCCTGTCCTGATGTTATCCGGCTGTCATTCACTGCGTTTCGACGACCTCCGTGTCGCGAGTACCAAGCCAACTGCGCGGGAACAGCCTAGCAAAACAAGGAAAAACCGGCAAGAGAAAGCCGGCCTGCGGAAAAGCCAATTCGACACAGCTGAGCCAGAAATGAAGGCCCCCGTCGGTTCACCTTGAACCGACCAACTGGTACTATAAAAGTTGACCCGTTTTTTGCCCGGATGACCATCACATGCCCCTCAACTACCAACAAAATGGAATCCAGTTCCTCTATCCAGATAACTGGAAAATTATCGATGAGCAATCAGTCAGCAATCCTCCCTCGGTAACCCTCCAAAGCCCGGGTACCGGATACTGGAGCCTGACGATTTATCCCGACTCATATCACCCCGAACAGCTTGCCCAGGAAGCTGTCGATGCCATCCAGGAAGAATATGGTACCGTCGAGATTGATCCTGTCACCTGCAACTATGGTGATCAGCTAGCATCCGGCTACCACATGGCATTCTATTGCCTGGACCTGATTGTTAACGCTCAAGCGATGGCACTGCGTGTTGGTTCCCAAACGGTGCTCTTTGTTTACCAGGCAGAAGATAGTGAGTTTCGCAAACTGGATCCTGTCTTTAAGGCCTTGGCCGTTAGTGTCCTGAACCACGTCAACGATCCTGACCCATGGACGCCATCCGAGTCACTTTAGACGCGGCCGTTGCTTTGCAATTCTTACAAGCACCAGGCCAAGGCCCGTCCGAGAAAGATGATCTGGCACGTTTTTTTCTGCTCTAAAACACTAATCTTGCACTGTTTTCGAAATCTTTGTGCGAGATCAAGCGTCACTGGCACGCCAGATGCATTAACTGGACATATCGTGAATCTTAGTGAGCTGCCACCGGGATATGGTGGCCTTAGTAAGCCCGTATCGGGTCATCTCCATTTTTTCACGACAGGAGGGCTGAGCTATCGCTGACGAAGTCGGCCTGGAAGTTCCGGTGCTAGTCCTGTTGTTCTGCAGCA
The DNA here is from genome assembly GCA_036124135.1 of Planctomycetota bacterium. Lineage (GTDB taxonomy): Bacteria > Planctomycetota > Planctomycetia > Pirellulales > Pirellulaceae > JAZADA01. The sequence continues at coordinate 5,495 of JAZADA010000056.1, forward strand.
ACCTTGCCCGACTTCCCGGATTCTTCGTAAAGTGGCAGATGTCGGTAGTGGACTTCCAGGGACAGGAGATTCATGGTGGTCAAGTAGATACGACCAGCATGGGGTCCCCAGCGATCCATCACCGGTCGGCGAAAATCCCAGCTACCGGCCAGGTTTCCTTCGCGAACCTGCGAGTTCACCAGTAACGGATGAAGGCGGTCGTTCCAGGCTTTCCAATGTTCACCACCCATGTGGAACATGACCTGGGTCGCGTAGTACCAGTAGTAAGTATCACGCTGTGTCAAACCTGCCTTGACGCCCAGGGAAGGCAGGTTTTCTTTCAGGTAATCGGCCCCCTTGATCATGCGATTTTCACTGGTTTTCCAACCGGTATACAGTCGCATCAGCAAGCCCACGGAAGTCATCGTTGGTGTGGGGCTTCGGTGCGTACGCTGTTCCTGGGTATCGTCGGCAAAGGGATTGTAGCGATAAAGGTGCTGGAGATCCGGGTCGGCAGATTTCTCCAACCAGTCACGCACCTTGCCGAAGGTTTTATCGGGAATGTTAAGATTCGCGCGACGGCCACTTTCCAGGGCCATTAGCATCCACCCTGTTACCGAGGTGTCCGATTCTTTTCCCGGCACGTAGCGCCAGCCACCCCGTTCGGCATGCTGGGCAGCCACGATGAAGTCAATCGCTTTCTGGACCTGGTCTCTCAGGTCCGGATCCTGGGTCATGCCATACGCTTCACAGAGAGCCAGGGTGGCCATCGCATGGCTGTACAGCCGGATCGCCGCGTGCCCTCCCTGGTACATGTAGAGGTCTCCACTTTCCGCCTGGTTGGAAAGCAGGAACTGCAGTCCATTACGTACGACCTGCTGGTACTTGTATTGCTGGTGGTTATAGCCTGCTCCCTGGAATGCCAGGATCGAAAGCGCGGTTGCCGCCGTATCACTACTCATCGCCGGTTGCCCGTCGATTTCAGCAAACTGGCTAAGCGACCAGCGACCATCTTGCAGCTGATTGCGAGCCAAGAAAGCTAAGCCGAGGTCAATCGCCTCTTCCGTCTGCGGATCAGATTTCCCACTGCCACCTCCGTCACCTGGCCGTTTTCGTCCCTGGAAGGAATTTGTCGTCACCGCTGCTCGTGTATTAAAAGAGGGTAACCCGCGACTGGTCTTGCTGAGGAAACGCCCAGGTTGAATCTGAACGTGCATGCTATCCGGGCTGGCACGACGACTGGCAATACCTGCATCGGCTGCAATCCGATTTCCGAGGCCGCCCACGCCATCCTCGGCAGCCACGCGTACCGGCAAGTTATCGGTCGCTCGGCGGGCCACGGGCCCGGCCTGCGCACCACTAATCGTCGGTGTCGTTGCCGGCCCAGCTGTCTCACCGCCCCCTGCAGCACCAGGCACATCAACGGTTACTGTCGTGGAAGCGGTCGGCAAACCTCGCCCCACGCTGGCACGCTTGACCACGCCACCAGGGGAGTCCGAAGAGATCTCTGCGGGACCTGCAGCTGAATCCGATTTTCGTTGGCGACTGGCCACAGCAACTCCCGCCGAACCGGTATCGGGTGCATCCAGCATCGCTTCGCTGGCATTGGCTCCGCTGGCTCGGTCATTGGCCGGTGCGTTCACACCGCCGGCAAGTCGTCCCGCGGGATTCCCCTGGGCTTCCACGGGCACTCCGGCGTCAACTCCCGATGACTGGGCTGCCCCCGCAACGGAAATGGTCGTGGCAATCTGGGGTGTCAACAGGGGGCGTCCCCGGGCGACTTGCTGGGGCTGCCCTGTTCCCCCGCCCAGCTCCGGTTGTCCACGTGTTCCATCGGTCGCCTCGGCTCGACTAATCGCCGGCCCTTGCACGGCAGCGGCGCCACCAGACTGTGCGGGCAGCCCGGCCAACGGGTCTGTAATCGGGGCAGGTGAACTACTGCTTGCCGAGGCTTGCGGGCCAGCAGCTACCTTCCCTACCTCAAGTTTCGCCGGACTCGCTGCTGCTGGCGAAGCAGCCGCTGGGCCACCATCACCAGGACTTGAAGGAGGAGCTGCAGCGGTGGCAACCTGCGTTGCGCTCAGGCTTGAAGGCAACTGTCTGCTAGTCGTTTTCCCCGCGCCCTGCGATTGTGACGAGGGCTGTTCACTTGCCACACCGGCAGCCGGGCTCATATCCTGCTCCGCCCGCCGTGCTCCCCCCTGGGCCAGGGCCGGCAAGCCCCCGGGAGATCCGGCCGGGTCATCGGTAGCAGCTGAGGGTGACGAGACGGGAGTGCGATTTTCGGTCGAGCGACGTGCCACGCTGGAGGCTGCAGGTTGAGCCTCTCCCTGGGCGACCTCGCTGGCCGAACTAGCGGCCGGGGCTGCAACGCTGGCAGCCACCTGGCTAGACATGATCATGGCTCGAGCAGCTGTTTTGCCATTTTGGGCAGCAGGTGCTGCATTGGGTTGAGAGCTGACCTCGGGCTGTCCACCGCCGGCAGCTCGACCAACATTTTGCCGATCCACCAGTTGCGTCGCTCCTGTATCTACTTCCACGTTACCCTTGGCTGCTGTTACAGCACCTTCAGCGGCCTGGGCATTCGACCGACTTACTGATGCTGCGGCATCAAGGGTCGCCTGGGCGGGTTGGCTCGAAGCCACCGCATTGGGTAGTTCCACCGTGTTCGGTCGCAGGGTTGCGGATGGTCGATCCGCACCTGCCCGTGATCGCTGGATCGTTGCCACGGCCGCTGGCGCTAGTTCAGGCCCTGCTTCGTTCTGGCGTGTGGCCCGGGTACGAGCAGCGGAATTGGAAGCCGTGGTTGCCTGGTTACTGGCAGCCGACAGGGCGCGATCCAGGTTACTGGATTTTCCTCGTCCAGCGACTCCACCAGTCGCCTTTGCTACAGCAGACCGGGCCGGTTGCTGGGCAGGCTGGGCTGCTGCTGCCTGGGCCGATCCCGCCGGCTGGGAAACCGCCTGTGGGGAAACCGCCACCTGGGCCTGCTGCTGGGCTCGTTGCAATGAGTTGCTGGCCGTGGCCGGACTGGCAGCAGTCGGCTTGCTGGCAACCTGGCTACTGCGTACCGCCGCTGAACGAGAAGCGGTCGTGCTCGGAGCTACCGACGCCTGTGCGGTCGTCGCACGCTGTGCCGTTGCTCCGCTGGCCGCCCTGCTACGGGAAACCGTGGTGGCACTGGCCTGGACGGTTGGCTGGGTGTTGGCGGACGGAGCGACTCGTTCCTGTGAAACCGCCGCCTGGCTGGCAACTCCCGCGGATTGCGTTGTCTGTCGTCGACGCTGCGTGTTACTGGCTACCTGGGCAGCGGGTGCCGGAGTCTCAGGTGACTGGGGCCCTGTCACCGAACGTTGCACAGACTGACTGGCAGCAGCCAGGGAGGCCGTCGCGGGTGCCAGCTGTGATGGATTGACCGGTGCACGACTGGGAGCACGTGACGAGGTAGCCTGCTTAACCACACGTGATGCGGATGGCTGGGCAGTCGCAGGCTGCGTTGATTTGGCACCCGGATTTGCGGTGGGCGTAACGACGGTCGGCGCGGCAGTTTGGGCCAACGTCGTCGTTTGCCGGCGTTCGACCTGGTTAGCGTTCTGCGTCGTGTTACGGAGCGGTTCCGCCTGCTGACGCGTTGCCCGGCTTGCTTGTGTTGCACTGGATACCGTTGTCGGATTCGAACTTTCTTTCAGCTGCCGACGGGTCACCGTGGTCTCCGTGGTGGCTCTGGAAACCTGGCTACTACGGGCAGCCAGGTTGCGTGAAGGATTCTCTGTAACGGGATTTGGCAACCGAGGTGTCGCCACCTGGGATTGTGCCTGAGGATTGGGACGCTGGGTCAGTCGCGGGCTGCGATTGGATACTGGTTGAGGGGTTTGAGCGAGGGTCGGTTTCCGGGGAGATGGTTGCTGGCGGGCAACCTGCTGGGTCGCCTGGCTGGTGGAGGCCGTCATCTCGCTGGTGGGTGTTTGAGTTCGCTGTGGCGCGGCGGTGGTGGCCTGGCGAGCCACGGTATTGGCAGGCTTCGTGGCGGGCGTGGGCGTCTTGACGGAAACGGCCGACTGCTGGACTGGTTCGACCTGGGTTCGTGGCAGCTGTTGGGCTGTTGCAGTACGTCGTTGCATGCTGGGTTGGGCAGCCCGATCCGTGGTCGGTTGCTGTTGCTGACGCGTGGCCCGCTGAACGTTACTGGCCTGTTGCGCAGCGGCCTGGGTTGGTTCGTTATTGGTTTGCTTACGTTGCTGTTGACTGCTGGCCTGGGTTCGCGTGACTGCGGTGGCGCGGGTCTGCAGCTGGGGGTTGCTGTCGCGTGCAGCGGGTGTTGGCTGGGGCACCGTGACAGCCGCATTCTGCGACTTAACCGCTTTGGTTTGTTGGCGACTCAACTTGGATTGCTGATCGCTTTGACGCGGCTGGGCAACGGCGGACGTGGCACGTTGCTTGACCACTTCTGGCTGGACTTTCTGCACCGGTTCCGGCACTGGTTGAGGCTGGGGGGGAACAGGGGTTTGTGGTTGTTCCTGGTCGGGGCGTTCGATTTCCCGCGGGGTTGGCTGGGCCACCTCGGTTTCCACGGGTTTCTCGAATTCCCGCTCCACTTTCTGGTGTTGTTCCATTTGCGAGGGATGGTATTCCGCGATGGTGACTGGTTTCTTCTCACTCACCTCGCGTGCTGCCTGGGGCTCTTCCCAGATCTGTGAGAAGATGGTGTTTTCCAGTGCCACGATCAGCATCATGAGGTGGAAGATGGCACAGATCACGACGGACAACTGCATGGTCCGCCGCACGAACTGGTTTCCCACCGAACGCAAGGTCCAGATCGTGGCTGCGATCAACAGGACCACGCCAATCATCGACAGCCAGGGGGAAGCGTACCAACGGGGATCATCGAATCGCTGGTAAACCAGGATCGACCCAATCATGAAGCCACCAAACACGACTAACGCCATATCGACAGGCCATTGCTGGTCGTCGAAAACCTGGCGTTTTCGCGGCTGGTAGGTACGGACAACGTGTTTACGTTGAACCATTGTTACTCCCGTTTAGCAACCTTCTATTTCCTAGGCATCACCCTGGGTCGCAACCGTGTAATCAAAAATCCCTGCTCGATTACACAGGTTCATGACCAGGGCAACAAAGGAAAACGGTACTCGTTCATCAGCCCGAATAATCACGGACTGGCCTACTTTATTAACAGCTGTCTCCTGTAAGAGTCGCAATAATTCCTGCTCATCCAGTACTTTTCCACCCACGAACACCTGTCCATCCTGGTCAATATTGACAAATAACTCCTGGGGCTGCACGGTCATCGGCTTGGCCTCGCTGGCCGATGGCAGCACAACATCCAGTTCACGGTCTTCCTGTTCGAAGCGTGTGGCCACCAGGAAAAAGATCAACAACAAGAACACCACATCGATCAGTGGCGTCAAGCTGAGCGCTGCTAACGCCTTGCCCTGCTTTAATTTTACTGCCATCACCAAGACCCTTGTTTTTACCTTGAGAAAAACATCACCAACTACTTTATT